>CALCSH010000399.1 GCA_937893815.1 uncultured Anaerolineae bacterium
GATTGTTCGGCCAGCGCCGTCACCATCCCTTGTGTCTCTTGAAAATAGGCCAGCGCTTGAATCCCGGCGACAAAATGGATTCGGGTTTTTTGATTCTGTCGCTCGGTTTTGATGATTTTCAACAGTCCAATCTCTCCTGTGGAAAGACAATGCGTGGCTCCGCAGGCGGAATAATCAAATTCTGAGATTTCAACGACCCTGACTTCTCCCTCAATTTTGGGCGGACGGCGGAAGGGCACACTCTGGCGTTGATCCAGTTTAACGAAGTAGGTTTTCACCTCAAGGTTGGCAAATATCATCTCATGCGCCATGTTCTCGACGGCATTCAACTGATCCAAAGAGAAAGTTGTATCTGGCAGATCAATGGTTGCGGGCGAATAGCCATGGATGCCCGATGAGAGCGTCTCCAGCCCATAAAGACGATGGAAACAAGCCGAGAGCAGATGTTGGGCCGTGTGATGCTGCATATGCCGTAAACGCCGCTCGTGGTCAATCTTGGCGTGGACGCGGCCCAGGGGCAATTCACGCGTTACCACGTGAACCACCTGCGAGCTAGATTCATCGCGCCGCACATCGAGCACGCGCGTCTCGCCGAGCTGGCCCGTGTCATGGGCCTGCCCCCCCCCCGTTGGATAAAAATATGTCCGATCCAGAATCACACCCCAAAGTCCATCCCCCAGATTGCGCGTCTCTATAATTTCAGCATCAAATTCCAGCTTGAGCGGATCATCAAAATACAAATATTGCGGGCGATTCATGGGGCGATTTTCTCCAACGGGCATTTACATGCGATGCCATTACCTTCCGCTTTGGGCCAGCAATTATTGGAAGAGATGCAGGCAGATGTTTCCATAGTGCCTATGCGCAATTAATTCGGGAATTCCGGGTCATTGATCAGTGGACGGCAGATAGAAATAAAATCCTTCTGATTTTAACTCACAATCTTGCCGGAATGCAAAATTCGTCCGCGATAATAATCTCCTTCAAGTCAAGTCCGCACACTCTCGCAATTTTGGTTTAGGTCAATCACTTCATTGCCGCATCAGCCCACCAGCGAAGAGACCGAAACGCGTCCAAACATGATAAAATCGCAACGAAATTTGCTCATCGCTCTTCAACGCGGTCACAACGCGTACATTCAGGAGTTCAATTATGCGACGAATAGTTCATACCTTATCCATTACACTGATGCTAATCAGCATTATTTTTATTTCCGTTCAACCGGCTGCAGCACAGGAAGACGGTGTGGTTCACGCTGTCCTGTTCTACTCGCCCACCTGCCCCCACTGCCACGAGGTGATCAACAATGTTCTCCCCCCCTTGCTGCAACAGTACGAAGATCGGCTGCAAATCGTTGGGATTAACACCCAAACCATCGAGGGCCAGGAACTCTACCAGGCGGCAGTTGAACAGTTCCAAATCAGCGATGATCGGCTGGGCGTACCCACGCTGATCGTCGGCGATACCGTGCTGGTTGGCTCAGGTGAAATCCCCGACCAATTCCCCGGCATTATCGAACAGGGTCTGGCTCAGGGTGGAATTCCCTGGCCGGTTATCCCTGGCCTGGAAGATAGCATCGCTCAGGGTGCGGAGCAAGCCACCGCGCAGGCCACACAGGGGGGCAACTCAACTTCATCTTCAACTACCAATTCTACATCGCAAAATCAGGCATCGGGTTGGATGGAGAAATTCCAGCGCGATTGGGTCGGAAATTCGGCTGCTGTGTTGGTTCTTTTCGCTATGGCTGTCAGCGTCGTGCTGGTATGGATCCGGATCAGCCGCCCGATCGAGGCGATTCCCACATGGATCCAGTGGGTTGTGCCCGCGCTTTCGGTGTTGGGCCTATTTGTTGCGGGATATATGACCTATGCAGAAGTTTCCCACGCCGAGGTAGTCTGCGGCCCTGTAGGGGATTGCAATACCGTTCAGCAAAGCCCCTACGCAATTCTATATGGCGTGCTTCCGGTGGGCATTCTCGGTTTGCTCGGTTATGCAGCCATACTGATTGCCTGGGCACTGCAATATTACGGGCCTCTAGCCTGGCGCACGATTGCGAGCTATGCGGTCTGGGGTTTCGCACTCTTTGGCACCGTATTCTCCATTTATCTGACGGTTTTAGAGCCTTTTGTGATTGGCGCAACCTGCATTTGGTGCCTGTCTTCGGCCATCCTAATTACGTTACTACTGTGGAGTTCTGGAGAAGCATTGCGCCTGTTATCCAGCGATGATGATGACGACAGCGACTTTGAAGACGAAAAAGGAACCGCCCCCGAGCTCGAAACCATTTCCGATTAACACACAACGCAGGATCAGTAGATCCAGTAGATTGTTCCAACAAACAGCCCAGAAGGAGTGTTCTGGGCTGTTTGTTCAGACAGGAGAAGATGAAGAAACTATTCGCTAGTGGTGATGTCCGCTTGCTTCGTGTTCAACGCTATCGCTGCAAGGCTCAGCTACTGTAAAACTTCCTTGCAGGTATTTTTCTACGCTTTGTGCAACTGTACCGAAAGCCCCTGTTGCCACTTTTATTCCATACTGTTCGAAAAAATTGATCGCTCTTTTTCCCATTCCCCCGCTAACAAGTGCATTCACCCCACGTTCCGCAACAAAGGCCGGCACATCCCCTGGATTATGCTTTTGGTAAAAGGGGTTCCCGATTGTCTCGACTTGCGCAATTTTATCTTTCTCAATATCAACTACCACAAAATAAGGGCTGCGTCCAAAATGCTGGCATACCAACCCTTCTAATCCTTTATTTTCTTCTGAAGTGATCGCAATTCGCATATGGTTTCTCCTTCCAATAGATTAAACCCATTGTAATCAACTCCGTAATGGTCGTCAAATGATTTTTGTCATCATCCTGTAAACTTGACACTGGAACATATATATGATATTAATATAGCAACGTATAGCAATATATTGCAAACTATAGCATCATGAGCGAATTTCTGACGACAAAACAAGTTCAAGAGCTACTCCAGGTAGACCGAACCACCATTTATCGCATGATTAATGATGGTCGACTGGTTGGCGTCAAGGTGGGGCAACAATGGCGCTTCGCGCGTATGGAAATTCAAACGATCCTGGAAGGCGGAACCTCCTCAGAAAAAGAAGGGCAAGCCTCGGTTACGCCCGAAATTTTACCGACGCATTGCGTTCAGGTCATTCAAGATGTATTTGCCGAAGTCGCAGAAGTAGGCGCCATCACCACGCATCTCAATGGCGAACCGATTACCCAACCCAGTAATTGCAATCGCTTTTGCCAACTAATCCGATCGACGAAGAGCGGAGAAAAGGCTTGCAAAGCCTCTTGGCAACAACTGGCGGCGATGCCAGAAATCAATTCGGAAGATTTTTACACTTGCCATGCCGGTCTGCAGTATTCACGAGCGGGTATTCAGGTGAACGAAAACATATCCTCGATTCTCATTGCGGGCCAATTCTACATACAAGCACCAGATCCTGATGAGGAAAAATCACGTATTGCATCGCTGGCCGGAAAACACGGCATTCTTCCCGCGGCGCTTTTCGAAGCCAGCACCGCCCTGCCAGTACTTGATTTGCGATTACAACACAAAATAGGGCGCTGGATCCGGCGGGTTGCGCATACCTTTGGTGATATTGGGCGTGAGCGAGCCGATTTAATGGGGCGTTTACAGAAAATATCCGAAATGAGTAAGTTTGATTTGATAGCCTAAAAGTCCCTACTTTTTTACTACCTTTCAAGGAGGCTCGTATGTCGTTCAATTTCGATCAAGAATTAGATTGCAGTGGTTTGTCATGTCCAATGCCGATATTAAAAACCAAAAAGGCCGTCGATAAAATGGAAAGTGGCCAGGTGTTGAAAATGCTGGCGACTGAC
>CALCSH010000400.1 GCA_937893815.1 uncultured Anaerolineae bacterium
ACATCATCGTGGTTAGCTCGGACGAAGTTGTGCTGAAAAACAGCACCCTCAATGCGGGGATTGTAGCCATCAATTCTAATTTGGTTGTTGAAGAAAGCACGCTGAATGCTGGCTTGGCTGCTGTCAACTCATCAGTTGAGATTTTGGATAGTATCTTCAATGCAGGGGTCGCAGATATCAACTCGGATGTCAGCTTTGTGGATGCCGATGATGATGGTGATGCAGATGTCGCTGCACAGAGTTCGAAAATCACCGCTCAGAATAATAAGATCGATACACGGTCAGTCGTACAAGTCGAAAATTCTGTTTTGAAAGTTTCTTGCACTACGCAGGACGACACACTTACCGTAGCCATGGTTGGCTCGGGCGCAAATGAAGTCAACATCGATTGCGGTGAGGGATCTGATGAAATCATCCTGGATATGAATGGTCTGGATGATACTGTGTTTGTAACCGATAGCGGCGCTTCTGGGGGGGATAGCCTGATGATCAAATTAAGCGGGTCTGACGATGTGCAGGTAAGAGGTACCCAAGCAAATGCTGGCCGCGAGACGATCAATTTTGATGCTACTCTTGATAATTTAATCATTACTGCCGAAAGCGCTTCATTGACGCTGGCAGATAAAGTTTCCCTGGTCGGAAAGGTTGACCTGACAGCCACAGAAATCATCGTTGATGCTGACATTTCAGCTGGGGTTATCGTGCTGAGCGCCGGTGGAGATATTCTGCATAATAAAGCTACTGTATCTACAACAGGGGCTGGCCCAATCACATACACTGCAGGATTGAATCGCGGTGACGCCAACATCACCATTTTAGGCAGCGTGACCAGCGAGAGTGGGGCGATCTTCCTCAGTGCCCCCAATGATGTGACCATCGGAGCGGACGCGCGCGTGCTGACCGCAGGCGAACTCACCATCCATGCTGACAGCGATGCTGACGGCCGCGGTAGTTTGGTGATGCTCGGCGAAATTAGTATCGTCGATAATTCAGTTTTCATCAGCGCAGCAGATCTCGATCTGACGGGCGTAATCGATGTTGGCAGTGGCGATATTACGCTTATCTCCTCAGCACCCTCCATAGAAATTGGTAGTATAGCTGGCTTGCTCAAAGAAACCTTCAATATCTCGCAAGCAGAATTCGCACATTTCATCACCAGCGGCACGATCCTGATTGGCGCGCTCGCCGGTGTTGGCGATATCATCATCAATGATCTGGATCTCTCGTTGGCAGATTTTGATTTGACTGTCAAAGGTGATGCCATCATCTTGGGAGATATGATACTGGCGGCTGGAATGACTTTACAGTTGCTTGCTGCTGGGTTTATTCTGGACGGCAATGGCGACAAAAAGAATCTCAGTGGCGGCGGCCTGGCTTATCTGGTGGCCGATACCATTGGTACTGTGACTAACAATCTTGAAGTGGATGTGTCGGGAGTTGCAATTGCCAGACACGCATATATGCGCAGTTTCAGCACGGATGGGGGATCATATTCGAGTGAGGAGGAAGACTCGTCGGATGCCGACGAGCCCCCCCCGTCGGGATCAACTAAGCTAAACTTCCAGGTAAATGGTACGGCCAATGTATCCATCGCACGCACGGCAAACGGACATATCATCACGCTGTCTGGTAATGGTGGCGTTGATGCATTGACAATCGTCGGCCTGACAGGCGATGATACGCTAGTGGTTGATAATAGTGTTGGCAACCCGATCCCAGAAGGGGGATTGACCTTCGACGGCGGCGCTGGCTATGACGTGATGGAATTCTCCGGTGGAATATTTAACAGCATCATCTACAGCCCGTCAGGGCCATCTTCCGGCACGGTTGAGTTTGATGGCGCGTTGGTAACCTATGCGGGCATCGAGCCGATCATAGACACTGGTGTCGCAACCGATGTCACATTCTCCGGCACGGCTGGTGCTGACACGATCAATGTGGTCAACGGCACGGTCGAGAACGGCTTCCAAACGATTGAGATTCAGAGCGGGGGAACATTTGAGCACATCAAGTTCGCTAACAAGACGAATGTCATCGTAAACGCAGCAGGTGGGAATGACACCATCGTTGTCAACTTCACCACGGCCGCTGCTGGCCTGGTCTCCTTCGGCATACATGGCGGCGCAAATAACGACACGATCAGTGTTATTGCCTCGGCGGGTAACGTTGTTGACGTAGATGGTGGCGACGATACCGATTCCTTGATTGTAGGCGGCACTGTTCGACGCGTTAGTAATGTAGAGAGCTTTACCCTTAATGCTGGCGGAACATTGTTAGTTGAGATCGGTGGCACAAACACCGGCACCGATTACAGTCAGGTTGCTGTCTCTGGGTTAGCAATCCTGAATGGCAAATTGGCTGTTTCTTTTGTTAATAGTTTTGTCCCTGCTGTTGGCGATACGTTTGATGTGCTGCTCTTTGACTCGGTGAATGGCAATTTTGGAACCGCCAGCGGCTTACTCGGGATGGGTAACGGGAATTTGTATCTCGAT
>CALCSH010000401.1 GCA_937893815.1 uncultured Anaerolineae bacterium
GCGAATTCGGCGGCGAGAATTTTGGTTTTGTCGTACGAAGCTGTCACCTTGATTACTTGCGTGCCGTATATGGCAACTTCGCGCATTTTTTCGGCAGGTACCAGGCTTGTGAGAAAGGCCCATAGTTTAATGCCTGCGCGAGCGGTATAGGCAGCATAGGATATGGCGACGTTGCCGGTAGAGGCCAAAACCGTCTCTTTGATGCCGCATTCTTTTAGCGCGGCCACGGTGATGGAAGCCTGGCGATCTTTGAAAGAGCCGGTAGGATTCTGCCGTTCGTCTTTAATATATAAATTTTTCAGCCCCAACATAGTCCCCAAATTTGTGGCTTTGAGCAGTGGTGTGCCACCTTCACCCATGCTCATAGTCGATGGAAATACTTCAATGGGCAGGAGTTCGTAAAAACGCCAAATATCAAATGGGCGTCCAGCTAAATTTTCGAGCAGGCTTTTTCCGATATTTTCATAATCGTAGCGTGCCTCCCGCCAGCCGCCGCCGCACTGTGGACAGATTGTGATTTGCGGGGAATACGGAGCCTGATGCCCACAATCCAGACATTCAGCCGTAACATGAGAATAAGATGGTTGTTCCATAGGAGTTATTTCTTTACCAATGAATTTTGTATTTTGTAATCAAAAGAAGTTAGACGAATGAAACGATATTCGCAATAGGGAAAAGGTCAGGTCAAGTTGCTATTTCCCCTCTGCTGCGTAAGGTGGATATCAGAACTTTCATACGACGCGCCCTTTGATACGGCTTCTGCCCACTCTGGGTTCTACTCGCTGCGAAAAACCTGACCTTATTTTCCTGGCGGCATCTCAATTTGATGCATGTCGCGGACGCGGTTGAGCATATTCAGAAGGTCATGGCTCAATATCGGTTTGGGTAAATATCCAGCAGCGCCCATTTTGTGGGCTTTATCTTGTTCATCGCGAACACTACAGATGATAACGGGTATGTCGCGCGTGTCGGCGTCTGCTTTAAGTTCCTCAAAGATTTCCCATCCATCGCAATCAGGGAAAATTAAATCCAGTGTGATGGCAAAGGGCCGATATTCGCGCACCATTTCCACAACATCACCCGGTTGAACGATGGTGACGACTTGATAATCTGTGCCCAGAAGATAGCGCTGATAGAGTAGAGAAACCTGAATATCTGCTTCGGCAGATAGCACGGTGAGTTTGTTCTTCATGATGAGTGGAATCGTGAAGGAGAAGGTGCTGCCACCCCCGGGGGAGCTTTGTACATCAATTTTGCCACCATGCAAATCGACCAGCAAGCGAGTAATCGACAGACCCAAACCCGTGCCCCCGGTTTTACGGGTTGCAGAGCCATCTACCTGGGTGAATGGCTCGAATAGGTCAATTTGATTTTCCGCTGCAATGCCTACGCCGGAATCTGTCACGCTAATATAAATTTCGGGTTGGTCATTTGCATCGAGCTGCTCTCTGGCCGCGAGCGTGATGGTGCCTTCATCGGTAAATTTGGCCGCATTGGATAGCAGATTCAGCAAGATTTGGCGAATACGGGTCGGGTCCGCATGGACAATCGGCAGGTCTTCAGGGGCAGATAATATCAGTTTTACCGGTTTATCTTTGACCAAGCCACGGGCGGTAGAGAGCACGCTTTCGAAAATCTGCGTCAGACCAATCTCTTCAAAGGCGAGTTCCATTTTCCCGGCTTCGATCTTGGAGATGTCGAGAATATCATTGATCATATTGAGCAGGTGCTGCCCGGCGCTGTAAATTGCCGAAAGATCCTGCTGTTGTAGGTCGGTGATGGGGCCGTCGATCCCCTTCATAATCACGCGCGAGAATCCGATGATGGAGTTCAACGGCGTGCGCAACTCGTGCGACATATTGGCCAGGAATTGCGATTTTAGTTTATCTAATTCGCGCAATTTTTCTGCGGTTTCGCGTTGTTCTTCATAGAGGCGTGCATTTTGGATGGCGACCGCGGCCTGGGTTGCGAGCGTATGCATCAGGTTGACTTCATCTTGTGTAAAATTCTCAGCCGGATAATTGCGGTTGACAGAAATTACACCCAATACGCCTTCTGGGACACTAATTGGGATCGTCGCGTTGGCAGCAATGCCAGAAGCCTCGAAGTTTTTGCGGGCGTGTTCTTGAAGCTCCGGGTCATCTGTGCTGATAGCGGATGGTTGTTGACTTTTAATCACCTGTTGGGTGAGCGGATAATCCGATAAGAGCAGGCTTTCGCCGATGAGCGTTGTATCCGTGCCGCGTTTTGGATAAATCCCGGCACGGGTGATCGAATCACCGGAGAGCATAAAGAGACTTGAACTATTCGCTTTGGCGGCTGAGGTGATATGCGCGAGCAAGGTGTTGATTACACCATCCAGGGTTAGTGCGGCGTTGAGTTGGGATGTGGTTTCTTGCAGTGTGGAGATATTTGCGAGTTGCTGCTGACTTTGCGTATAGAGATCCACGTTACGGATGGCGATCGCTACTTGCGATGCCATAGCGCTGATCAAATCCACATCAGATTCGGTGAAATTGGTTCATTTGGCAAGTTGATGGCGGTCATTGTGCCCAGGATTTCACCACGATTCAGCAAAGGGGTGACGATAATCGCGCCGCAGTTGGTTTCGATGCGCCGCTGTTGAGCCGCTTTGCTCTCCCGGGGGTCTGGAATATCCTTGGGTGATAGCGCGACTTCCTTTGTTTCGAGCACCCACCCGCTGAGTCCGCCCAGTAATTCTTCATAAGGGACATGCACAACAAGCTGTGCGCCAACGCCACCTTCCACAAAATGAATCACCTTTTCATCTTTGGAGTCAAAAGTAATGAGCGTAACGCGGTTGGCCGGGATGCGCTGTGCGATGCTGCTGACAACCGATTGCAACAAGTCGGTTAGATTTCCAATTGAAAGAACCGAGCGGCTGACGTCATAAAGTGCCGCGGTGCGGCCAAGTGCATTTTGTGTTTCTTCGTATAATCTGGCGTTTTCGATGGCGACGCCAACCTGCTGGCCAACGGCTTTCATTAAGCCGACGGCCGCGGAGGGAGCATCTTTCTGAGTGCTGAATGCGCAGAGGGTGCCCAGAATTGTATCGCGCACATCCAATGGAACACCCAGATAGGAAAGCCAGCCGATTTCAAGCAGCCCTTGAACATCGATGGGTGCATCTTCGCTGAGGTTATTAAGGCTGATCAGTTCTTGCCGCGTATAAACCAGCTCGCAAAGAGTGCCTTCAAGCCCGTCGGTTTGGAGTTTCTCTCGCAGACCCTCCGGCAGGCCTTTTTGAGTGATAAGTTCAAGTTTTTGGGTATTTTTGTTGAAAATGCTAATGAGTCCGCTGTCGAAGCCAGTTGTGGCAAGTACCTGAGTCAGTACATTGCCGAGCATTTCATGTAATTGTAGCGAGTGGCTGGCAACATTCGTAATGTCGTAAAGTGCCTGGGTTTCGGTCAGTGCGGCATTCGTGCGGGCGAAGAGTTGGGCATTTTGAATCGCAATCGCGGATTGCCGTGCAACGGATAATAATAAATCCTGATGGCGGGCATTAAATACCCGGGGGCGGGTCGCGTTTTGGGTGGCAATCACACCCAGAACTTCGTTCCCTATGAGCAGTGGCACGCCCAGCCAGGATTTTGCCGGTTGCCCGACGATGATTCTCTCCAGGCCGAGATCCGAAATGACACTATCTACATTATCCGTAATTAGCAGAGGGGTTTTGGTATCAATAACGTGTTGGGTCAGTCCCCTTCTTTTCTTGAGCGTTTGAATTTCGCTGATCTCATTATTTTCGATGACCAATGGGAAGGTGAGCATCTCATCTTCTGGATTGTACAAACACACGAAGAAGTAGGATGTGTCCATCAGGCGGGCGGTATATTCGTGGATGGTATTGATAATCTCTCGAATATTCAATTGGCCGCTTAGCTGGAGACTCATGTCATTCAGGATGGCGAGCTCCCCGGCGCGGGCCTGAGTTTGGTCGAAGAGACTCGCATTTTGCAGCGCATTGGCGACCTGGTCGGCCATGGTTTGCAGCGCAGTAACATCTTCTGTGGAAAATGCATTGGCCAGTTCACTCTGAA
Source organism: uncultured Anaerolineae bacterium (assembly GCA_937893815.1). Classification (GTDB taxonomy): domain Bacteria; phylum Chloroflexota; class Anaerolineae; order Anaerolineales; family UBA11858; genus NIOZ-UU35. The sequence continues at coordinate 4,065 of CALCSH010000401.1, forward strand.
TGGTCATGGCGCCGATCACTGCGCCGCGGCTGCGCAGGGGCAGCGCGATTTCGGACTGCGTGTTGGGGAGTACTGGGTTCGAGTAGCGTTCAACTTCGTCCGGTGCCAGCAGCGAAATTCTCGGCTCCCCGGCGGAAACACATTGACCGATCATGGAAGATCCGCCAATTTCCAGTTTGTGGCCTTGCTCAATTTGAATGCGCCCGGCTTCACCTGTACCGGCACGCAGCACGGCCCAGCGTCTGGCTTCATTTGTAATACTGCCGTCTTCATCCGTGAGGAAAATACCCACATAGTACAGGTCAAATTGATCACGGATCAGATTGACGGTCTGCACAATTAGCGGATTTGGCTCAAGAATGCTGCTGGCCGCTCGTGATACTTCGGCGGCTGTGACCAATTGCTTGCGGCGAGCTTCGATCTGTTCGAAAAGGCGAGCATTTTGAATCGATGTGGATGCCTGAGATAGAATTGTTTCAATCAGCCGCAACTCATTGGTACTCAGGTTGCGGCCTTTTTCGGTAATATGTAGCCCTACCGTGCCAATGCTCTCGTTGGCAACGATCAGCGGGATTAGCGCCAGGGATTGGGTGCCGACGCGTGTGATTAATTCTTTCATCAACGGTGGCAAGGGTTTATTTGGAACGTCTTGAATAAACACTGGAGATTTCGTGGTGATCGCCTGGAGCATTGGCGTATTTGCCAGGGGGAGTATATTTCCGGAAACCGCGGGAATCTCTTCAAGATTTGTGAGACTGATAATGGCATCAATCGCTGTTCGATCCGGCGTGATCAGGCCGATTGTGACGTAGTCTACCGGTAAACTGGAGAGCAAGGCTTGTCCAATGATATTCAGATTCTCATGCATATCCAGCGAGGAGGCTACCTGAGAAACAATGTTGTTAATCAGTTGTAACTCTTCGGAGTGCGCCGTGGCTTCCTGAAATAGCTGGGCATTATGCAGGGAATTGGCGATCTGGTCGGCCATGGTTTGCAGAGCGGTAATGTCGTCTTCGGAGAAAGCGTTAGCCGTTTCGCTCTGGATGGTCATGGCGCCGAGAATATTGCCGCGGCTGCGTAGTGGTAGTGCAATTTCAGAAAGGGTATTTGGCAACACCGGGTTGACAAAGCGTTCCGCTTCATCGGAGGCTAATAATGAAATCCGGGCCTCGCCTGAAGCGACGCTCTGACCAATCATGGATGTTCCGCCAATTTCCAGTTTGTGCCCTTGCTGAATCTGGATTTCGCCTGCTTCGCCCGTACCGGCGCGAAGGACTGCCCATCGTTTGGCTTCACCGGTGATGCTACCATCCACATCCGTGAGGAAGATGCCAGCATAGTAAAGATTGAATCGGTCGCGAATCAGGTTTACAGTTTGTTCGATGAGCGGGACTGTTTCCAGGATACTGCTGGTTGCCTGGGAAACTTCTGCCGCGGTCTGAATTTGAATGGCGCGTTCCTGGATTTCTTCAATCAGATGTTCGCGTTCTTTTTCTGCTTGTTTTTGTGCCGTAATATCACGCTGAACGGCAACAAATTGCGTGATGTTATTTTGTGCATCCAAGATGGGCGCGATCGTGAGTTGAGCGTCGTAAAGCTCGCCATTTTTGCGCTTATTAACTAATTCGCCGCGCCAGGCTTCACCCTTTGTAATGGTATCCCATAGCTCGGTATAAAAACGTTTATCCTGTCGTCCGCTTTTCAAAACGCGCGGATTTTCTCCCAAAGCTTCTTCCGCGCTATAGCCGGTTATCGTCGTAAAGGCTGTATTGACAAATACAATATTGCCTGTGATGTCAGTAATCACCACCATATCGGCAGTAGATTCCACGGCACGGCCCAGGCGTTGCTGTTCAGCCAGTGCCTTCTGTGAGATATCGAAAAGTCGGGCGTTTTCAATCGCTGTCACAGTTTGGGCGATAATGGTTTCCACGATTTGAATTTCGTTGGTTGTAAAGGTACGCCCCTCTTCCTGAATGCCCAGGCCGAGTGTGCCGAGGACATCACCCTGAATGATGAGCGGGTAAATGGCCAATCCGTGAATGCCCAGTTCTTTCATTGTCTCGTGGATGGTTTGGGTTAGCGGATTGTTTTGGGCGTCATTGACAACCACGAGTTTTTTCGTGGAAATGGCCTTTTCAGAAGATGGATTTCCGCTGACCGGAATTTGGATATTGATGGAAGGGGGAAATCGCGGGTCTGGATTGTAATCTGTCAGGACGGTCAGCGTGTCTTTGGCTTCATTTAGCATTGCAAAACCGGCCTGCACATGGAGCGCCTTCCCCATTTCAGTGGTGATGATCTGCAAACTTTCTTGAAGGTTAAGTGAGGATGCTACCTGTGCAACCACGCGGTTAATCAGCGCAAGCTCATCGGCGCGCTGTTGGACATCATCATACAGTCGGGAGTTATCAAAGGCAACCGCAGCCTGATTTGCGAGCGTCAACGCCAAATCCAGTTCCTGGGGTGTAAAGTGGCGTTCTTCGTCAAAGGTTTCCATTTCGATAACGCCAATACTTTTTCCTTTTAACACCATTGGCAAAATAACCAGCGTGGCACAATTAACCGAATGCATAAAGGCTAATTCGTCCGGATCTGCATTTTCATCGCTGTTTTGCACAACGAGTAGCCTTTGCGATTGCAGCACTTCTGCCGTGGCCGGATAATCGCGCAGGTTTGTGATTGTTCCGACAGGGTAGGGCCGAATATCTTCTCTTCCGATCGAGTAGTCAGCAATGATGGTCAGTGAGGTTGGCTCTGTGAGTAATGATATGGAAGCTTCGCCGACATTCATCGCCGTGAGGAATTGGCGTACAACAATGTCGGCAATTTCTTCGAGAACGAGTGGTGCGTTGGCAATAGACTGGCTGACAGAAGATATCGTAGTAAGGTCACGTACGCGCTGCTGTTCAGCCTCAAAGAGTTGAGCGTTTTCTAACGCCAACGAAAGTTGGTGGGCAACTTCTTTCACTAAAAGTTGCTCATCTTCACTCCATTCGCGGTTGGGTGTATCGTCAATAAACTCGAATAGGCCGTAACTTTGTTGCAGATCCACTGGAACTGCGAGTGTAGCCGGTGATTCGTCCGTGGTGCTGTGCGCCAGTGTTTGGCGCGTGGCCAGACTCTGGCGCCCGGTAGCGGAATATGGCGAAGATACACTGGTGCGTTGGTCTTCCTCGATTGCAATTCCGTTGGGTAGCGAGAATGATGCCCGTTGAACCGCCGCTCTGGGCGTGCTGGTTTGCATCGTTTGTGTGAAGCCTCGCCACCCATCGAAAAGTCCATCTTCCGATG
>CALCSH010000402.1 GCA_937893815.1 uncultured Anaerolineae bacterium
ACTTTCGAACCAGATGCTGCCCCCTTGCATCTCGATTAGATTTTTGGTGATATTCAAGCCAAGGCCAGAGCCGGGCGACTGGCGCGCTTCGGGATCTTCAGAGCGGAAGAATTTTGAGAATATTCTTTCCTGATCTTCGGATGACATACCGATGCCGTCATCAATAACGGCTATGCGCAGCTTACGGGATTCACCGGATGTCTCCGGCGGGCAGATTTCTGCTTGGATGGTGATGATTCCACCTTCGGGGGAGTATTTATTGGCATTGCTGACCAGGTTGACCAAAATTTGCACGAGGCGGGTACGATCTCCCCAAACAGGCGGCAAGCCTTCGGGGATTTCCGTACGCAGTTTCTGCTGCTTCTCATCGATGCTATGCTGCTGGGCGCGTATGACTTCATCGGCCACATCAGCAATATCCACGGCATCAAATTCTAGCCGTAGTCGATTGGCCTCGATACGAGAAACATCGGTCAGGTCGGAGACGAGGGTTGCCATGCGGCCAACATTGGAGCGGATGGTCTGCAAAAAATTCTCTTGACCATCGCTAATCGCGCCCATCGCGCCGCCGAGCAAAAGATCGGTGTAACCGCGAATGGAGGTCATGGGCGTTTTTAATTCGTGCGCCACAAAATTAATGAAATCGCTTTTGGCAATATCCGCGGCCTGCACCTGAGCAAATAGCTGGGCATTGGCAATCGCGATGGCGGCGTGATCGCTGAGACGAGAGAGAAATGCCTGAGTATCCGCTGCCCAGGCGGCTTCGCTGCGGCTCTCCAGCAGTAAAATCCCGATGACCTGATCTTCTCGCCGAATCGGGAACACCACCTGAGCACGCAAATCCGCCAACAAACCCTTGGAGACATCCTCTTTCCCACTGGTGGGTCGCATCATGATCTGTGTATCCGCTTCACCAATCGCGCGTCGTAAGGCAGGCAAGGAATCCAGCGGCAATTTGGCATCCCGATAGGGAAGCATCTCGGCCTCGTAACCGCGCTCGGCCATAACCTGAATCGCATCCCCATCCACAGCCCCAACCAGCCCGGCATCAGCGCCCGATTGGCTCATGGCCCAGTTGAGGGTAATGCGCATAGCGCGTTCAATATTCAAACTGGCATTGAGTTCACGGTCAATGCGCTGCATTACCGAAAGTTCATCAACGCGGGCGGCCAGTTGCTGATCGGTAAGGGTGTAGAGACGAGCATTCTCCAGAGCAATTGCGGCCTGGCTGGTGAAAGATGTCAGCAGTTCCAGATCTTCGTTGGTGAAAGGAACACCATCGCGGCGGTTGATGACTTCAATGACACCCAAGACCTGATTCTGGACAATCATGGGCACCAGCAGCAAATCTCGGGTCTGAAAACCAGTGTGCTCATCGGGTTTGCTGGCCCAGGCTTCCGTGCGATTAACCCCGTTAACGATGGCTGGTCTACCCAACACGACGGCCTGCCCGACATGTCCGGTGCCAGGAGCCAGGCGTTGGCCGATAAGCTCATCCGCCACCGGGCCAATGACCACTTCAAAGATCAACTCGCCGGTTTCTTCATCGAGCAGGAAGAGGGTTCCGGCTTCGCAGTTGATCATATCCACCGCGCTTTCAAGCGTCAGGTTTAATAAATTCGAAAGCTCTAGAGTCGAGGTCAGATTGCGGCCAATTTCGTTCAACAAGCTGAGCTGTCGGGCGCGGCGCTCTGTTTCGTGAAGCAAGCGGGTTTTGACAATCGCACCCGCTACCTGATCGGCAATCGCCTGCACCATATCAACTTGTTCCGCCGAAAAGCTGACCGATGGATTGCGGCTGGCCAAACTCAAGCTGCCGATGATCCTTGACCCCGCTTTGAGTGGAATACCCATCCAGGCGTAAAGCCCCTCGATCGTCGGAGAAAAACCGTGGATGCGGCATTCACGCGGGTAGTCATCGGTAATAATTTGGCGCTGGGTGCGCACGACCTCGCGGGCGAGGCCAAAACCAGGTTCCACCGGGCGATTTTCATGTTCAAGCAAACGAATATCATCTTCGAGGTAGAAGGCATACTGATAAATATCGCTCTCGCTATCATAGAGCAAAATCCAGAAATCGCGTAGCGGAATCAGGCGGTTGGTTTGGGCGTAGATTAGCTCCAGTACATCGTCAAAGCGCGGGGTAACGTTGATCCCCTCGGAGACGCGCATCAGCACATTCATGGCATTGACGCGGCGCTCCAAATCGGAAATGACCTGGGTACGCTCAATGGCAATCGCGGCTTGATCGGTGAGCGAGGAGAGGTAATCCAAATCCTGATGTCCGTACGGTTCACCTGTTTTACGTGGCGCGAGCGCCATAAATCCGATCAAACGGGCGTCGCGACCGAGGAGGGGTACAAAAACCTGCACACCCAACAATGCAATGCGCGCTTTTTCAGTTTCGAGGGCTGGCGGCAACTCGACGCCGCTGCCAATGAAGAGGGGCATATTGCTGCGACACAGCGTATTGGGCAACGCATTATTCGTGGCAAAGCGAAGATCGGTGGTGCGCTCATCGTTGAAATCAGGAAGAGCTACATAATAATCGCTGAGCGAATCAGGCAAAAAGATGTGCAGTTGCGTCGGCTCGAGGGTTTCCTGCACGTGTTGACGCAACAACTTCCCTATTTCATTCAACCCCACCGCAGGGCTGAGGTCCTGTCCAAATTTTCGCAGACGCTCTTGATAGGCACGCTGCCCACGGAAGAAAACAGCATCCACTATATATTGCAAATAGGAGCGCAGTGGATTGAATAGCGCGGACAGAATAAATAC
>CALCSH010000403.1 GCA_937893815.1 uncultured Anaerolineae bacterium
GCCCAACCTGACCAAACTCTCATTTCAGATGGGTATAAAAACTGAGGCATGTCACAGAGATGGCGATATCACCGAAGTTAACGAGCAGGCTATTTTTTACAGCGGCTATACAAAAAACGAACTGCTGCAAATGAGTATTCAGGATTGCCACAATATCGATACCGAAATTGTAGGCACCAACCTTGAACAAATCAGCGCCGAACAAACGTTTTCTTACGAAGCCGAACTTCACGAGCGCGATGAGCGTGTCCTCCCCATTCAGGTGCACGTCCATATCGTTCATATTGCCGGTGAAGAACACCTGCAATGGACCTTCCGCGACATTACGGAACGCAAAGAACTCGACCAAATGCGCGACGATCTGATCTCGATGGTATACCACGATTTGCGCTCCCCCCTCGCCAATGTGGTATCCAGCCTGGATGTATTGGAAAGTATCCAATCTTTCGACGAAGACCCCACCATCCAATCTTTGTTTGGCATTGCGGTGCGCTCCACCAAACGCATTGAGCGCCTCACCAACTCACTGCTCGATTTCAATCGTCTCGAAGCCGGTCAAGCCGTCACCAACACCGCGCCGACTCTCGCCATTGATATTATTCGTGCGGCAGTTGACGCGGTGGAACCCATCGCAAAAAACAAAAGTCAGGAAATCATCGTCCGTATTCAAGATAAAATTCCACGCGCAGAAGTCGATGAAAGCATGATTCAACGCGTGCTGATCAACTTAATGGAAAATGCTGTAAAATATACACCTCCGGAAAGCCATATCACCGTGGGGGCGGCCAAAACCGGACATGAGTTATGCTTCTGGGTCGAAGATACCGGCCCAGGGATACCTCAAGAAAAAAGAGCCACAATCTTCGATAAATATACCCGTCTGCACGGCAAGGGCGGCCCGAAAGGCATTGGCCTGGGTCTGGCGTTTTGCAAACTGGCCGTAGAAGGCCATGGTGGACGCATTTGGATTGATGAAACAGCCAGCGGTGGAGCGCGATTTGCATTTACACTCCCCATCGCGGACGAAAAAGTAATTTAAGGAGCCGCTATGCAAGCCCTTGCAGAGAATATTTACTACCAAGATTCGTATGCCGGTGTGATTCTGGGCGCCGTAACATTCCCCGGGGGGACATTATTGATCGATACACCGCTACGCGCGGAAGATGCCCGTACCTGGAAAGCCGCTCTGCTGACTCAGAGCCGGGGCACGCACCGCCTGATAACCGTGCTCGATATCCATGCCGACCGCACCCTGGGCAACCGGGCGATCGAATACCCAATCATCACCCACAACAATACTGCATTAGCGTACAAAGAGAGAACTACCATCTTCAAAGGGCAACATATCAAAACCGGAGCAGAATGGGAACACTACCCCGAAGTCAATGGTACGCGTTGGGAACGACCAAATATCACGTTCAGCACGACGCTCTCCCTTCAATGGGGCGGCCCTGAAATTCGCATTGAACATCACCCTGGTCCTACTTCCGGCGCATCCTGGGTACATATACCAGAGCATCGCATCGTTTTTATTGGTGATGCGGTCTGCAACAACCAGCCGCCTTTCATCGCCAGAGCCGATCTCGATGTATGGCACGAAACACTCAATTTACTTTCTTCCCGCGCTTTTGCCGACTACACTATCATCAGCGGCCGCAGCGGATTCATCACCATTGATGATATTCGTGAGCAACGCAAATTCTTAAAATCTATCAGTGGACGCCTGGAAACGGTCAGCAAACGCAAAAATCAAATGGAAGAAATCGACAAGATGATTCCCTCCTTGCTGGAAAAACTGGACTACCCCCCCGAATTCAACGAGTTCTACAGCCAACGTCTCTATTATGGCCTGCACGAATATTTTGCCCGCACATACCTGCAAGATAGCATCCTGAATGAAGCCGAGGAATAACTTCGCAACCTGCCATGACGCCATTCCAAAACTATCAGCCTCTTTTAGAGTTAACCCGCGGGCCTATCGGCGAGTCGCTGCATTTTGGCGCGCTTGCCGTTGTCGATGCCAATGGGAAACTGCTCGCCTCGCAGGGTAATCCCGACACGGTCACATTTCTACGCTCATCTGCCAAACCTTTCCAAACCCTGCCGCTCATCGAGAATCAGGCCCACACGCACTGGAAACTCACCGAGCAAGAAATCGCCATCACCTGCGCCTCCCACGCAGGAACTGCCGCGCACACGGCCACTGTGGCGAGCATCCAGGCCAAAATCCATGCCAGCGAAGCCGATTTACTCTGCGGCACGCACCCCCCCATGGATAATGATACGCGCCTCGTGCTCACTCGTAGTGGCCAAAATCCTACTGCCAACCAACACAACTGTTCTGGCAAACATACGGGTATGCTGGCCCAGGCGCGTTTTTTGGATCTCCCCATCTCGGATTATCTCAACCCAGAGCACGCCATTCAAAAACAGATTTTGCAGGCATTTAGCGAGATGTGTGGCATGGACCCCGCTGAGGTGATTCTGGGTACCGATGGTTGTTCTGCCCCGAACTTTGCCATCCCCCTGAGGAATGCGGCTTTGGGGTTTGCGCGCCTTTGCGACCCGCGCGACCTGTCTCCAAAGCGGGCGCAAGCCTGTAAAATCATCACCAACGCCATGACCCACTATCCCATGATGATCTCTGGCCCAGGCCGCTTCGACACCCGTCTGATGGAAGTCACTGGCGGAAAGATTGTGGTCAAAGGCGGAGCCGAGGGTTTTCTGGCCATGGGCATTATGGCTGGCGTTCTACAGCCCGATTCGCCGGGAATTGGG
>CALCSH010000404.1 GCA_937893815.1 uncultured Anaerolineae bacterium
CATCCAGCATCGGAATCATGTCAGTGAGTACGGTCTTCAAATCACCTACCAGAGGCACATCCACCTTGACGTTCTTGTGTACTTCCGAGGGGTCAATTTCGACATGGATTTTGCGGGCGCGCGGTGCGTAGGTGCGCAAATTGCCCGTCACGCGGTCATCAAAGCGCATTCCCAACGCCAGAATTAGATCAGAATTCTGGATGGCATTATTGGCATAGGCTTCGCCATGCATGCCCATCATTCCCAGGCTGAGTTCGTGCGAAGCTGGCAAAGCACCCAACCCCAGCAGCGTCATGGCGACAGGGGTTTGCGTTTTAACGGCCAGCATTTGTAATTCTTCCATGCCCCCGGACATCAAGACGCCGTGTCCAGCCAAAATCACCGGGCGTTCCGCCTGAGCAATTAATTCAACCGCTTTTTCCAAATCTGCGACTGGAGCATGTTTGGGGGGGCGATAACCCGGCAATGTTATTTCTTCCGGATAGATAAACTCGGTGACTTCCACTTGAGCATTCTTGCAAAAATCAATCAACACCGGGCCGGGGCGGCCACTGCGGGCAATATGAAACGCCTCCCGCACCACCTGAGCAACTTCATCCGCACGTGTGATCAGATAGTTATGCTTGGTGATCGGCAACGTGATACCGGTTACATCCGTCTCCTGAAAGGCATCGCCGCCGATCAAATGCGAGTGAACCTGACCGGTAATACACACAATGGGGGATGAATCCATCATGGCGGTGGCAATCCCGGTTACCAGGTTGGTCGCACCGGGGCCAGAGGTCGCCAGAGCTACTCCCACCTTACCCGAAGCGCGCGCATACCCATCAGCCATGTGAGCAGCACCTTGCTCATGGCGAGTGAGCACGTGATGCACCGGATAATTGAGCATGGCATCATGCACCGGCATAATCGAACCACCAGGATACCCAAAGGCTACATCCACACCTTCACGCACCATACATTCCCACAATATTTCTGCACCAGTTTTTTTCATAATTGCTTCTCCTCAAAAGGTATTTGGTAATTAGGGACTAGGTAATTAGGGAGGCATCCCTAATTACCAAATCACCTATTTCCTTTACTTACACCAACACCGCGCCCTGATTGGCGCTCGTCACCATACGTGAATAACGCCGCAGCCAGGAGCTTTTTGTATGCGCTTCAAATGCGGGTAGCGCATCCAGGCGCGCCTGAATTTCCGCATCGCTCAACTGAACGGCTAATTTGTGTTCGTCCAGATTAATCTCAATCACGTCGCCGTTTTGCAAAGCAGCAATCGGGCCACGCGCTGCCGCTTCGGGGCTGACATGCCCAATACAAGCGCCGCGCGTCCCACCCGAGAAACGTCCATCGGTAATTAGGGCCACCTGCTCGCCCAGCCCCATGCCCATAATCGCCGAAGTCGGCGAAAGCATCTCTTGCATGCCGGGGCCGCCGCGCGGGCCTTCGTAACGGATCACCACTACATCGCCTGGCTGCACTTCTTGATTCAAAATGCCGCGCATGGCTTCATCCTGACTTTCGTAAATGCGCGCCGGGCCGCTGTGCTTGCGCATGGACGGGGCAACCCCCCCGGCTTTGACGACCCCGCCATCGGGGGCCAGATTCCCGAACAAGATCGACAACCCACCCTGAGCGGAGTGCGGACTCTCCATTGGGTGGATCACATCAAAATCGCGGATGCTATGCCCGGAGATCGACTCACCCAATGAAATCCCCGCCACCGTGGGACGATTCAAATGTAAAGTGTTTCCTACTTTAGCGATTTCATTCAAAATGGCGGGGACTCCACCGGCGCGGTGCACATCTTCCATATGCCACTGCCCAGAAGGACTGACTTTGCACAGGTGCGGCACCCGTTGGGCAACTTCATTGATGCGCGCCAGGTCATACTCGATCCCGGCTTCATGGGCCAGCGCCAGGGTGTGCAGCACGGTGTTGGTGCTGCCGCCCATCGCCATATCCAGCGCAAAGGCATCATCAATCGCTTCAGGGGTGACAATTTGGCGGGGTGTTAAACCCACATCGACCAGGTGCAAAATCTGCCGGGCCGCTCGCTGAGCTAATGCCTCACGCTCTTCACTCAGCGCCAGCGCCGATCCGTTGAAAGGTAAAGCTAACCCCAACGCTTCCAGCAGGCAGTTCATCGAATTGGCCGTGAACAACCCGGAGCAGGAACCGCACGAGGGGCAGCTATAATCTTCGAGTAATTTCAAACGTGCATCGTCAATTTTTCCAGCTTTATACGCCCCTACCCCTTCGAAGACCGAAATCAAATCCACTACTTCGCCATCCGGTGTGCGCCCCGCCGCCATCGGCCCGCCAGAGATAAAAATGGCAGGAATATCCACCCGCAGGGCGGCCATCGCCATGCCAGGCACGATCTTGTCGCAGTTGGGAATGCACACCATGCCATCGAACTGGTGCGCCTGGATCATGGTCTCGACGCTGTCGGCGATCAACTCGCGCGACGGCAGGCTGAATTTCATACCTTCATGACCCATGGCGATACCGTCATCCACGCCGATGGTATTGAACTCGAAGGGCACACCTCCGGCAGCGCGCACGGCCTCTTTGATTTGACGGCCAAACTCTTGCAAATGGACATGGCCGGGAATGATGTCAATATATGAATTGACGATGGCAATGAAAGGTTTGCCAAAATCGCCATCTTTGACCACACCGGTGGCTTTCAATAAGGATCGGTGTGGCGCTCGCTCAAAGCCTTTTTTGATGATGTCAGACCGCATAATTTCTCTTCCTCCCCTCACCCCGGCCCCTCTCCCAATGGGAGAGGGGTTTAGGGTGAGGGAACTAAAAAGGGCTGCCCATGTGGGCAGCCCTTTGTACTAACTCGTGGAATGTGTTTTGCTGTTATCTGCTCGTCACTTTCCTGACTGCCCAAACGAAAATGGGGTTCGTAATCCCAAGGATAAGAACCAGGAGGCTAATAAGGATGAGGATAAACAGAGCAAATAAATTCATCATAATTTTTTACCGGATAACCCGGCTGTTAAGATATTGGGCGGGATTGTACTCAAACGCACAAGAACTGTCAACCGTAAAGCGTAAAGATTGCATAAAGTCTCTCGATCATGATACAACCGCCAGCGCCTGCGCTAAATCCGTGATAAGGTCTTGGGCATCTTCAATGCCCAATGCCAGACGTACCAGGTTATCGCGAATGCCCATACTGGCACGCTCTTCAGGAGAATACTCGTAATAAGTCATCAGTGCCGGTTGGATGACCAGCGATTCGGTGCCGCCTAATGAAGTTGCAATCTGTGGGATTTGCAGGCGATCAATCAGGTGGGATGTTGCCTCCAGGCCGCCACGCACCGTAAAGGAAACCACGCCGCCAAATCCCTTCATTTGCTGGATAGCGGTGGCATAATCGGGATGGGAGGCCAGCCCCGGGTACCACACCTGTTCAATTTTGGGGTGCGCTTCCAGGAACTGGGCAATTTTCATACCGCTCTGGTTTTGGTGCTCAACACGTAAGGCCAAAGTTTTAACGCCGCGCAGCAACAGGTTAGCATTATTAGGGTCAGCAATCGCACCCAGAACGCCCAGCGGGCCGCGCAGCGAGGCAATCAGACCCGCTTCGCCAGCCACCACCCCGGCCAGCAGATCATTATGTCCGGCAAGATATTTGGAGGCAGAATGCACCACAAGGTCTACACCCCACGCCAGAGGTTGGATATTGAGCGGTGTCGCAAAGGTGGCATCCACCATGGTTTTAATTTTATGTCGGTGAGCAATATCGGTAAAACGCTCCATATCCAGCACACGTAGATAGGGGTTGGTCGGCGACTCGGAGATCAACAGGCGGGTTTCAGGACGTATGGCATCTTCCAGCGCCTGATAGTCGCCCATCGGCACAATCGAGCAGCCGATACCCAGGCGCTTCAAAAATTTCAGGCTGAACTCACGCGTGCGGCGGTAGCAGTCGTCGGTGAGTACAATATGCGCCCCGGTCGGCAACATGGACAAGATGACACTGGTAATCGCTGCCATGCCGCTGGCATATAGCAGGGCATCATCGGCACCCTCGAGAGCAGCCAGGCGCGCCTCGGCAGCGGCAACCGTCGGGTTGCCATAGCGTCCATATTCGATGATCCCGCCAGCATCACCCATCAGGTAGGCGTCTTTATAGGCGCAGACCGCGGCCGTATTTGCAAATGTATAGGTGGCCGTCTGCACGATCGGTTCGGTGACTGCGCGATAAGGGTTGGCGCGCCGTCCCCCGTGTACAGCCTGTGTCGAGGGACCAAAACCATTGGGTTTCAACTCCGTGGGAGGAGTTACGAGTGTTGTGGATGGGTAAGTCATGCGAATATGTCTCCTTGTGGAATCAAAAAGGCCGCCCAGTTGGGCGGCCCGTTGTGCAAAAGATACGTGTGTTTCTAATGCCTGCGTCTGCGAGACGCGACCACCCAAGCCCGCGAGCGGGGCATCAACATGCTCATCATCATGGCAAACATGCCAAGGGGGAGAAGGATGGTTAGGGTCATGTGGGCGAATTCTAGTCAATGCCGTCGGATTTGTCAACGTTATCGTAGGGCAATTCGCTCGCGGCTTTTTTGAGCAATTCAAAACCGGCCTGGATGAGGCGTTCCAGATATTCCGGGTCGCTCATCTCAGGGTGGCTGAGGGCTTTATCCAGAGCGGAGCGCACGCCGCTGGCGCGTCTAGCCCACAGTGAATCGGCAGAAAGCCGCGCCAGGCGCTCGATAAGAATTTGGGCTTGGAGGGAGGTTGTATCTGCTGCACTCATTGTGTGTAAGGTATCAGGTAATCAGGTATTAGGGTTTCCTAATTGCCCAATTGCCTAATCACCTAATCCCTAATTCGCCTGAATATCTTCCAGCGGCAGTTCGTACTGACGCGATGGAATCGTGCCTAATTTCTCGGGCCATTTGCCGGTGATGTGCTGGACGATGCGCCCGACGTGAACGTGGCAATTTTCGATGAAGTAGCTATAGCGCGCTTTGCGCTCACCGCCTGCAGCCGTTCCGGCGACGTATAGCCCGGGGATATTCGTCTGCATGGAGCGGGGATCAAAAGCCGGGGCGCGGCTTTCGCCCTCGAGGGTGACTCCGGCACTCTCGAAGAGCGTCATATCACCGAGGAAGCCGGTCTGCAATAATACGAAATCGGCGGGCTTCTCAAGGATTGTGCCATCGACGCGCTGCAAAATCACCTGTGTGGGCGTGATCTCCACCGGTATAGTTTCGGGTAAAAATGTGATCGTGCCGAGTTCAATCTGCGCCAACAGGTCGGGCAAGATGAAATGTTTAACCGATTTAGGGTCGAATTCGGCGCGGCGATAACTGAGAGTCACCTCCGCCCCGGCGCGCCAGCAGCGCAGTGCGCTTTCAGCCGCTGAGTTGCGTCCACCGACGATGAGCAATTTCTGGCGAAAATAAGGATGCGGTTCGCCAAAATAGTGCGTGACATGCGGCAAATCTTCGCCAGGAATGTGGAGCAAGTTGGGGGCGTGCATATCGCCCACGGCCAGCACCACGCGCTGAGCCTGGTAACGTTGCTCCCCGCTGCGGGGCTGAGTTACCAACTCAAAGCCAGAATCCAGCCGGTTGATTTGCGCCACCGGCTCGTAGGTGTGAATCTGCAAATCCAGCGCTTCGACGATGCCGCGCAAATAGGCCAGATAGTCTTCCCCGGTGACACGCTGCTGATGGATGTTGGGTAACGGTATCCCGGCAATTTCGATGCGCTCGGTGGTACTGAAGAAATATGTCTGGCGCGGCCACCAGGAAAGCGTGTAACCGATCTGTTGGGCATCGAAGTGCAAGGCTGAAACCCCGGCACGCTTCAGCGCCGCGGCCAGTTCAATGCCAATCGGCCCCGCGCCGATAATAGCAACTTCAGAAATGGGTAGAGTTTTGCTCATACGGTGATTTTACCAATAATCGCATATAATTCTAGAATTATGCTCCCATCTATATTTGTATGAGGCACCCAGGAAAACAAGAAAAATGGGTCTCTAGGAATCTCCCCGTGGTAGTTGTCCAGATTTAGGGGTATAGGGCGTGCGCTGCACGCCCTATACCCCTAAATCTGGGGTTTCTCACGGCAGTTCCTAAAGACCCGGAAAAATGATTCATGGGTTCCTGGTTCCTCATCATTTTCAATAAGCGAGGTAGGTTATGAACGATCAAAAAGTTATTTTCTCGATGGTGCGAGTCAATCGCCGCTTCCCACCGAGTAACAAAGAAGTTATCCGCGACATTTCGCTGGGCTTTTATTACGGCGCCAAGATTGGCGTAGTCGGCCTGAACGGGTCAGGGAAAAGCACCTTGCTGAGGATTATCGCCGGGCGCGATGAAGGCTATGAGGGACAGGTCGTTTTTTCGCCGGGCTATACCGTTGGCCTGCTGGAACAGGAACCCCAGCTCGATGACGCCAAAACGGTGCGCGAAATTATTGAGGAAGCCGTGCAACCGATTGTGAACAGTCTGAAGGCTTATGATGATATCAACGAGAAATTTGCCGAACCCGATGCCGATTTCGATGCCTTAATCGCTGAACAAGGCCGCCTGCAAGAATGGCTTGATCAGCACGATGCCTGGAATCTGGATCACCATCTAGAGATGGCAATGGGCGCGCTACGCTGCCCGCCGGGAGAATCGTCCATAGCGGTGCTTTCGGGTGGTGAACGCCGCCGCGTAGCCCTGACACGTCTGTTGCTCACCGAACCAGATATTCTGCTGCTCGATGAGCCAACCAACCATCTCGATGCCGAATCGGTAGCCTGGCTCGAACGCCACCTGCAGCAATACCCCGGCACAGTCATCGCCGTGACGCACGACCGCTATTTTCTCGACAACGTGGCGGGCTGGATTTTGGAACTTGACCGCGGGCATGGCATTCCCTGGGAGGGCAACTACTCTTCCTGGTTGGAGCAAAAACATGGTCGCCTGCGCCTGGAAGAGAGAGCGGAGGATAAACGTCTCAAAACCCTGCAACGCGAGTTGGACTGGATCCACATGGCGCCCAAAGCGCGACAGGCCAAAGGCAAAGCGCGTGTTACAGCCTATGAACGACTGCTCTCGCAAGAATACGAAAAAGAGCGCGAAGATTTGGAGATTTATATTCCCACCGGGTCGCGTCTTGGCGACCGCGTGATCGAATTTCAGAATATCAGCAAAGGGTATGATGAACGCCTGCTGATCGAAAATTTTACCCGCAGCATCCCGGCGGGCAGCATTGTGGGGGTCATCGGTCCCAACGGCGCGGGGAAAACATCCCTGTTGCGCATGGTCACCGGGCAGGAACAACCCACTTCGGGAAGTGTTGAAATCGGCCAGACAGTGCAGTTAGGGTATGTCGATCAATCGCGCGATTCCCTCGATGGCGAGAAAAACGTCTGGGAAGAAATCAGCAGCGGGGATGAGTTTATCAATCTCGGCGGCAAAAAACGCAACAGCCGCGCCTATGTGGCTTCGTTCAACTTTTTAGGCAGCGACCAGCAAAAACTGGTCAAAAATCTCTCTGGTGGGGAGCGCAACCGTGTTCATCTGGCCAAGATTCTCAGAGAAGGTGCGAACGTGATTCTGCTCGACGAGCCGACCAACGATCTTGATGTCAACACATTGCGCTCATTGGAAGAAGCCCTGGAAAGTTTTGCGGGGTGTGCTATTGTAGTTTCGCACGACCGCTGGTTCCTTGACCGCATCGCCACACATATTCTAGCCTTTGAGGGCGACAGCCAACTGGCCTGGTCTGAGGGTAATTGGTCTGATTATGATGCCGCCCGGCATGAGAAATTAGGCACCGACGCCGATACCCCCCAGCGCATCAAATATCGCAAACTCACGAAATAACCGTGTAAAAACATAACGCAAAGCCGCAAGGACGCAGAGTCGCAAAGGATTTTTACATTTTCTCTTTGCGACTTTGTTTCCTTTCGCCCTTGCGTTAAAATTTTCGGTCTAGCTGTATTCCTGCACGCGGTAGGTATAGCCATCAAT
>CALCSH010000405.1 GCA_937893815.1 uncultured Anaerolineae bacterium
CCCCATATATTCCGGCGGACATCTCCGTCATCGGCTTTTTGCAGTAGAGTCATGGTCAGCAAAGTAGTTTTTTGCCCTGCATATGGGCTAAATCTCTGGGTCTGGCTGACGAAAATTACTTTTCAGGCTGATACTAAACTGTGATGATTGCGTGGAGAAAGCTGAAATGCTTCATCCCCTGCCAAATGCCCCTGCAGCGGTTCGACGTCCAACGCGAGCACGCGGCTATTGGCAAAGAAGGGAAAGTCGAAATTTGTACGATCACCAGCTTGCTTGCCCGGGATGGGCATCAGGCGGGCGGTGAGTGGTTTGTTCAATCGCCGGGCCAGTGCCGCCAGATCGAGCAACACCGGGGTAAGTTGGTCGGCGGTAGTATCACCTGGCAAGGGGATCGTATCGAGTCCAGTGCCGCACACAGCGGAATAAAGCAGCATATCTTTCAACGTCAGCACGCCCTGCCCGGCGCGCGTTGCCAAGGTATCGTCTTCCAGCACGGGCAGCATCAGGCCACTGAAACCAGTGCGCTTAAACTCGGCTTTGTCGATGGTATCGGCGATGATCGCCGCCGCGGCCAGCGAGCCGTGCAATCCCACCGCCGGGACCCCGAGACGCTCGAAAGCCGTCCCCAGTGAAAGCGATTCTTCGGGGAAAGGAGCCAGAGAGAAATCGATGCCGCCGAAAAGGGGCGTCTGTCCGTCGGCTGATCGGCGCGTCCATTTTTGGGCAATATTGCTGAGTTTGGCGGCGTGGGTTTCGATGGCTGCAATCAGATTCTGACGGGCCTCGGCGAGACTCTTCGCCTGGGTGAACGCTTCAACGGCGAGGTCGGCGGATTCGACTGCCAGAGCAAAGGCTGGGTTATCACCCATGTGATAGGCCGCTGGGAAAAACGGCGCGCCCGCTGACACATTCGCCAGGGCGGCGAAATACAGGTTGGCGAATCCGTTGCCATCTTGCGGGGCAAGGCACTGGATGATTTCAGCACAGGCACGCACGGCGGGCAGCGAAACGCCGCTGCTCGGCGAACTCATCACGGCGGAGGCAAATACGTTTTCCGTGGCAGCCAGTACCTCCGGAATCAGGGCATAGGCACGCAAATCATCGGGCAGCGCCGGGCCAATGGCAATATACTCAAACCCGAGCGGCCTAGCGATGCGCTCCAATTGCTGGGCGAATTCAATCACTTCGCTCCGATCCAGCGAGGGAATCAATTCGGGGAAGGGCACGGTGGCCAGGCGCGCCGACTGTACTTCATATCCGGCAACAACGAACGCCAAACGCGCCGCGCCGACAAACTCCCCGGCCTGGGTCAGTGCACCTTCGTCCAGAGGCCATTTGGGGTTTATAAAATACGTGATGGAGCGAATTTTCATGGAATTATATGGAAGTGGGTGTGCGTTGACGGACGACTTCGAAGAGCAGGATCGCCCCGGCAATCGCCGCGTTGAGCGACTCGGCGCGGCCTGGCATGGGGATATGTACCGGTTGCGGGTCCATCGCCCAGGCCTGATCACTGGCCCCGTGCGCCTCACCGCCCAGGATCAACCCTAGTGGGCGCTCGAACGCGGCTCGAGTGTAGGGTTCTCCGTCCGCAGAGTCGGCCAAAAACAAGGTGAGATTCAGCGAAGCGGCGCGCTTCTGGATATCTTCCCAGGATAATACTTCGATGGGCAGGTGAAAATGTGCGCCCATCGCGGCGCGTACTACTTTTGGCGAGTAGGCATCCACCACCCCAGGGTGCAGCCACACGGCATCGATTCCGGCAGCCAACGCCGTGCGCAGCAAGGTCCCCATATTCCCGGGATCGCGCACGCCATCCAAAATCAGAATGAAATCGGCACTCGCAGGTGTAGGTAAGGATTTCATCGACAAGACGGCCAAAATGCCCTGGGGAGATTGGGTATCGCTGGCGTGTTGCATGACCCCGGGGCTGACAGCAATCAGTTCTACGCCGCGCTGCTGATAAGTGGTGATAATATCTTCGCCGCGTTCGTCCAATCCGGGGGTATAGAGCACAAATTGAGTATTCCACTCCGCTTGTACAGCTTCTTCTACCAGGCGCATACCTTCGACAACGAAGGCTCCTGCTTCACGACGGCTACGAGAGCGCGCCTGCAGGGCTCGAACTTGCTTAATTGTGGGATTGGTGGTTGAAGTAAGCATGAAGTGGATTGTAGCATCCTGAAACGGTTAATACAAGAACTGTATTCATCACGAGAAGTGTGATTACACGCTTTTTCACGCAAAGTCGCCAAGGCATAAAGAAAAAAACAGATAGAATAGCGCACTTTTCAACGCAGCGACTTCGCATGAGCATGCTTTTGGCGCATGGCGTGAGATTGTTCAAGCTACTATTGGCAACTGCAAGTTAAAACAAGAACCCCGGTGCGAAAGAAACACCGGGGTTCTAAAAATATCAGGGATTGGCGATTATATTGCTGCTTTGACCTGTGTAACTACCGCAGCAAAAGCCTGGGGGTCTCGCACAGCGAGATCGGCCAACATTTTGCGATTAATCGTGATATTGGCTTCCTTCATGCCGTGGATCAGACGGCTGTACGAAAGGCCGTTCAGACGAGAAGCGGCATTGATACGCGCAATCCAGAGACGGCGCAAATCGCGTTTACGATTACGACGGTCGCGGTATGCATACCAAAGGCTTTTCAGCCGAGCTTCGTTTGCGCGCCGATAAAGTCGGCTGCGAGTCCCGAACTGGCCTTTGGTCAGTTTGAGGACTTTTTTATGTCGTCTTCGACGGGTAAACCCTGTTTTTACACGAGCCATATTAATTCTCCTGCGTGCTCCTGAGCGTCGGCAGTGCAGATTTACTGCCCGTTATGAACACTCAACAGCCGCGTACAAATGTTTATTTATTCGTTTGACCAGTACGGGCGTTCGGGTTGGCCTTATATTTGTTCATATAGGGGGCCAAGCGGCGGACGCGCTGTGCAATTTTCTTGCTCTCTACCGGTTGCATACGGGTGAATTGCGCTTTCGTGCGCTTGGATTTGCGTCGACGCAGGTGGCTCTTGCCGCCTTTTGTGCGCACAACTTTACCCGAGCCGGTAACCCGAAAACGTTTTGCCGTTGCTTTATGGGTTTTCAGCTTGTACTTTCCGGTTTTTGGTTTTCTTGCCACAATTAAACTCCTCTCACAAAAACACCGCGGCGCAAGGCAAAATGGAGCTACCCGGCAGTTAACCGCGGATAATTTGTAGAATAACTTTCGTTATCGCTGGAACGGTTATCTTTATTTTTCACCCTTCTCAGGGGCAAGGATCATGAGCATAGATCGACCTTCACGAGAAGGCTGAAATTCTACAATACTCACATCCGACAACTCTTCAGCAACCTCTTTCAGGGACTCCATCGCAATTTCGGGGTAATGAATCTCACGCCCTCGGAAACGGATGCGCACCTTGACTTTGTTACCTTTTTCTAACCAGCGGCGAGCATCCCGCACCTTGAATTGCAGGTGATGCTCACTTGTCTTGGGGCGCAAACGAATTTCTTTGACTTCGATTTTGGCTTGGGCCCTGCGCGCTTCCCGCTCTTTTTTCTTGCGCTGGTATATGAACTTACCCAAGTCCATAATCCGGCAAACCGGAGGGTCGGCGTTGGGAGCTACCTCGACTAAGTCTAATTGCGCTTCCTCGGCTAATCGCCGGGCATCAGCAATAGAGACAACGCCGTGATTCTCGCCATCCGCTCCGATTAATCGAACCTCGCGGGCGCGAATTTGATTATTGGCACGATATTCTTGATCGCTTATCGCTTACTTTCTCCTCTTCTCGCACTTCGAGATTCTCAACTTCGATTAAGACGGCCTGCATCATACCACGAAGGCTTCGAAATCGTCAACATTACCTTTCAATGACTTGTAAAAAAATGGTGCGTAGGAACGGCACCACCCATAGCCTTTCTAGTCTGGCCGATCGTGGATTGGCATCATGAAAACGGGTTTGGTGGTTTGCTCAACCACACGCTGGGCTTCACTTCCCAACAAGAGCAAATCCACTCCGCCGCGACCACGCGAGGTACTCATGATCAGATCGACATTTTCTTCATCGGCAACCTGGACGATGGTGCGGGCGGGCAGTGAGCCGGTAACCAACGTGCGCGTATTAACTTGATCATCTCGCAGAGCGCGCGCAACTGCATCTAGAAAATGACGCATATTCGCTTCGGCATTTTGACGGATTGTTTTGACAATTTCTGCTGGGGCGTGATAATCGGCGGGTTCTGGAACAGCCGGTACGGATAGCAGAATCAGCTCGCTGCCAAAGGTCTGTGCCAGCGCACGCGCGTAGGGCAATACGCGTTCCGAGTAAATGGAGCCATCCAAAGCAACCAGGATGCGTTCAAGCCGCGGCGGGGTGGTTGCGCCTTTTTCGTCAACTTGAATGAGCAGGATAGGTTGATGGATATTTTGTATCAGTTTGCGGGAAACTCCGCCACTGAGCCAATGTTTTTTGCCCGACTTTCCCCGGGTGGTGGTGACGACCAAATCAAGATGTTGCTCATGGATCAAAGATTGGGTGGCGTCGGCGATAAATCCAGGGCGGATGGCGAAATCGACTGCGATGCCATCTTGCTGTGTTGCGTGCATTACGTTTTCAAGGTAAGCCTGACGCTCTAGCTTCACGCTCTCATATTGTTCCTGCAAAGCCAGTGTGTGATTTTTTACCGATGACAATAGAGTCAACTGGGCGCCTGTGCTTTTGCTGATCATCTTCGCCCAAGGCAAGGCGCTCTCGGCGTAAGAAGACGAATCGAGCAATACAGCGATATGCTTGATCTCGACCTTTACGCCGCGCCACTTACTCTGCTGTTTGGGTGCAGGCTCCCAGCGTAAATCTTCGGCCTTTGAAAGTTTTGTAGTGCTGGTGCCCGTTGCTGGGGCCATTTGTCCAAATCCAAAACCGGCCAATTGAGCAGCATCCAGTCGGCCCAAATAATCCATTGACCCTGTAGGAGCTCCCAGCCGCGCGCGAGAATAGGAAAACATGACATACAGCAAGGGAATAAAAACAAAGTAAGTCCAGGCACCCTCGGCAAAGCGCTCCACAAAGATCACGCCGGTGGCGCCGGTCGTCAACACGGCGGCTACAATCGTCCCCGCAATCAGAGCCAGCGTTCCGAAATTGAATTGGGCGCGAATATGGCGAGTCAATCGCTTGGCAACCGCCCAGCCCGTCATGCTCAGAAGCACGAACACACCAGCCGCATAAATTGCCAAATAGGTTTCTTCATTCGTCCCAAATAGCAGGAAACAAATGGCTACAATCGCAACCTGAATCCAGACAGGTTTGTCAGCTACCTGGAACTGATTGCGTTGACCCAGTGATGGCGGCACATAACGCCGCTCCGATAGCCCCAAAGATAAATTTTGCAAACCCTGTGCCGCGGCTGCCGAAGCGGACATCAGCACAGCGACGCCGACTAACGTGCCAAAATAGGGCAAGGGATCGGGCAGCAATTGATCCATGGTTTGGGTGAAAACAGAAATTCCTTCAATATTTGGATCGGAAAGTTGAAAAATAACCGGGCCGACGATAATCATTGTTGCCGCGGTTGTGCCCATAATAATTAGTAAGCTGGTAAAAGCTTTTTTACTTTTTTCTGCAGGATTACCATCAAAAGCTGCCACCATATTAGCAAAGACTTCAATACCGGTCATCACCGCAAGAATGCGCACATAGCCGCCCAGCGTAAAATGAAGATAGCCAGGTGTAAATGCCTGGAAATTAAAATCGGGCAAATGCAGGCCATACTTAAACAGAGTGGCGATAATCATCGCCCACAGCAACAACAGGACACCAAAGGTGGCCGGACCAAAAGCGCGCGCCGCCATTTTGGGGCCACGATTGACCAGCCAGCCGGTGAGCACGCTTAAAATAATCGCCACGATCGTACGGTACTGCACACCCAACAGAAGAATGGCATTCAAAACTGGCATTCTATCGGCGATAAAAGTTACCATCGCCGACATACTCACCAAAAATGTGAGCGTGTATTCAATGAAGGTAATTGCAGCGTTGGTTTTTGCAGCCCAACCGCCAAATTCTTCTTCGCTGAGGCCACTACCGCCGCTGCCATCGGTGACCCAGCGCATCACCAGGCGATACATCGCCGAGACAACGGCTACTGTAATCACTACCAGCCAAACTGAAGCACCAAAGGTAATTTTTGCAACACCAGCAAATACGATTAATTTTAGAAAAGGTCCAAAAACGTATAGTGGAGACGTTGCAGGGTCGCCGCCTCCCGCTAAAGCGCCTTCAAAAGCATTTTTTAATTTATGAGATACATGCGCCATGAAAACATCCTTTCGTAACCTGGAGGATTATATCCGATTTTGATGACAAAAATGGGAGGGACTTTAGGAACTGCCGTGAGAAACCCCAAAACCTGGACAACTACCACGGGGATTCCCAGAGATCCAATCAAAACGGGCTGGAATTTCCCCAGCCCGTTTTTTGTTGCTGTGAATGGATAATGCCTATCGTTCAGTCAACCCTCTCAACGCCGTTTCGGTGGAATGTCTATAGGAGTCAGATCAAAGCCCGATATATTCTATTTTAAAGGGAATTCCTTCCTGGGGCGCTTCATCGAATTCTCGCGCGGCAAGATGGCCAGAAAAGGTGGCCTGGGCGATGAGATTGGGTGCTTCCGCATCACCGATTACGCGCAGGGAGGCCAGTTTGCCCCTGGCTAAGTCTGGTGCAAGTTCCAGATAGAGCGCATCGTTGGAAATGCGGTCTGTGACCAAAACAACGGCATCGCATGGGTATTCTGATAGACTCCCGGAAACGGTATGCGACAGGATGACGCTATCGGCATGGATGGTGTCGAGTGTAGATTGGGTGAAAAGCGCCACGCCCAATTTCATTAATCGTCGTTGGACGCGTTCTTGCTCCAGGGTGAATTGCGACCAGTGGGAGATTAACGTCGCCGGTGTGACCAGTGTGACCTGGCAACCCTGTGTTGCGAGTAGCTCCGCCAGGATTCCCCCCATATAGTAATGATCATCATCGTAAATAACCACTCGTCCCTTGGGAAACTGCCCCTTCATGATATTATCTGGAGTGAAGATATGCGGTAAATCGTAACCAGGGATCGGTTTCCACAAGGTACGGCCCAGCCCATCGCTGCGCCAGTCTGCACCTGTGGCGATGATTATATTGGGAATACCAGCCTCCAGGATATCTGTGCGACTCATTGAGCTGCCGGGGTATACAGAAATAATGTCCATTTTTTCAATCTGGGTCAGCCGCCAATCGACCACGCGCCGCCACTCGCTCAGGCCGGGTAGTTGTGATTCCAGGGCCACGCGCCCCCCCAATTCGCGGTGGGCTTCCGTGAGCACGACGGTATAGCCGCGTTGCCCCAAGGCTCGGGCGCACTCCAAACCCGCAGGCCCACCTCCCACCACCAGCACCGGATTTTCGCTTTTCCTGGCAGCGATCATCTCTGGATGCCAGCCGCGCCGCCATTCCTCCCCCATGGTTGGGTTCTGCGTGCAACGGATCGGAACCGCCAGTAAATCCCCCACCACACAAATATTACAACCAATGCACTCGCGGATATCTTCGACGCGTTCTTGCTGAATTTTCTGTGGCAAGAAGGGGTCGGCAATTGATGGCCGCGCCGCGCCGATCAGATCCATGACCCCGCGGCGGATGGCAGAGACCATCGATTCGGGCGAGGTATATCGCCCGACACCGACCACCGGTTTCGTGGTGAGTGATTTTACGAAGGAAATATATTTCTCTTGATAGCCCTCTTTCTCCCAACGAGAAGGCGCCGAGTCGTTCTCCCAGGCGCTGATATTAACATCCCATAGATCCGGCAGTTCAGCCAGCATAGCGACGATATCGTGACCTTCGCCCTGATGCGTGATACCTTCTTCACCAAGCAACTCATCCACAGCAAGCCGCACGGCTACCGCACAACGATCGCCAACGGCATCTTTGGTATCCTCGATCAGCTCGCGTAAGAAACGCACCCGGTTTTCCAAACTGCCGCCATACTCATCGGTGCGATCGTTATAACGCGGCAACAGAAAGTGCATTGCCATGGAAAGGTTGTGAGCCGCATAACAGTAAATAATGTCGAAGCCAGCCCGTTTAGCGCGCAATGCTGCCTCCCGATGCCAGCGGCGCACATTGCGGATATCTTCTTTATCCATACGCCGTGTTTGGCCGGGATGGTAATGGAGGTTACCGATGGAGCGCAGCCCCAGCGAGGTGGCCCGCGAATAGAGATTCATAGAGTGATGTCCGGCATGAGTCAGCTCAAGCCCCGCCAACGCTCCATGCTCGTGAACGGCATCGGCCATGATTTGCAGGGCCGGGATATCACTGTCGCTCCATAAGCGGCCCTCCACATAGGGCATTAAATCGCTGGTGTAGTGGATTTCTACTTCCTCGGTGCAAACCACACCCCAGCCGCCTTCGGCTTTCATGGCGCGCATGGCGGCGTGGGCGCGTGGCATGCGATAACCCAGTCCATTGCAATGGGGAACTTGATAAAAACGGTTCGGTGCAACTACCGGGCCGATTTGTACTGGCTCGAAGAGAATCTCGAAGGGATGGCTCATGATATGGGTATGCTCCTGAGAAAATACCGCCCAGTTTACCATTGAGCGGTATTTTGATTTCGGTTTTCAGATGGATGTGGTACCGGATTCTATCGATTACGGATCATATCAATTTTTTCTTGGGCAAAAACGCGCAGTTCTTCCAGATCGGGGTCGCCTTCTGTCCAGGCCTGACAATCTTCGAAGCTCCAAAGGGCGGCATCGAATTCCTCAATGGTCATATACGCCTCACCCTTCAGGCACCAGAATTGGGCGAAGGGCGGATGCTCATTTTCAGGCACATATCCGATGGCAGTTTCGATCGCTGCGATGGCACCGTTGACATCGTTGCGTCCCAGGCGTTCTTCTGCCAAACTGTGGCAACTTTCCACCGAGTTACAATCCGCCACGCTTTCGCCGAGTTTCGGAATCCCCCAGATGAGCAGCAGAGCGAGCAGCACCGCGCCGATAATGCCGAAGATGAGTTTTACCGGGAGAGTTTTCCGGGTGTGGCGTGTCTCTGACTTTTGAATCGGCGGGGATTTTGTCGGTTCTGCATCCATGGCGACGGTGGGTTGCGAGACGATACTCTCCTCAGGGGCGGATTCATCCTCCGGGGGCATGGCGATTGTGGCTTTGTCATAAAGCTCGGGGGTGGTTTGACTTGACAGCGCCTCATCCACTGTGGGGGCGTGGTGAAGCTCCTGTTCGGGTACACGGACCCCACTCAGGGCGTTGTCCAACGCTCGTTTCAGTTCTTCCGCCGACGAATAGCGATCCGTAGGGTCTTTTTCGAGGGCTTTTTGTATGACTTTTTCCAATTCACGGGGAATATCGGGGCGCAGAGAACGGGGGCGGGGCAACGGCTCGTGGATATGTTTGTGGATGACGGCCAGTGGAGTTTCGGAGTTGAAGGGCACCTTTCCGGTGACCATCTCGTAGAGAACTACGCCCAGTGAGTAGATATCGCTGGCGGCATTGACTTTCAGCCCCATACCCTGCTCCGGGGACATATAGGCCGGGGTGCCAACCAGTGTTCCGGTGGCGGTGAACTGCGTGTCGCTGAGGATGCGAGCGATGCCGAAATCGGTCAGCACTACGCGCCCATCTTTGCCGAGCAGCACGTTGGCGGGTTTGATATCGCGGTGCAGCACGCCCTGTTTGTGGGCATATTGGAGGGCGGAGGCGGTTTCGCGGAAAATATGGGCAATTTCGGCGTAGGGCAGCGGGCCATTGGCCTGGGTGATGCGCTCTTTGAGCGTGCCGCCATCCACGAATTCCATGACCATATAGTAGAGATCGTCGTTACTCTCAAAATCGTAAACCTGAACGATATTGGGGTGGCGCAGGGTAGCGATGGCTTTTGCTTCGCGCTGGAAACGAGTTAGAAAATCCTTTCCTTCCGCGAGAAAATGATGCAGCACTTTGATGGCTGTATAACGGTCGAGTTGGGGGTGGTAGGCTTTATATACCTCTGCCATGCCCCCGCGCCCCAGGCGCTCGATGACCTGATATTTGCCCAGCATTTTTCCATCCAATGTTGCCATATGTGCCCTCCCAAAGAAGCTACTGCAATATCTATTTTCGCCGCCAAGAGCGCCAAGATATTTTGGGTCTTTAGGAAATGCCGTGAGAAACCTCCAAACGTGGGCAAATACCACGGGGATTCCCAGAGATCCATTTTTTTGATATCTTCGCGACCCAGGCGTCTTCGCGGTTCGAGATTGTTGATCAGGGTTATTATACAGGAGTTCGGACTGGAATTCGTTTTTCTTGCTCAAAATGCTTACATTTCCGACAGCTTATTTGGGCAGGATGTATTTTCGTCTATAATAAACCTAATGGTCTCTGGCGAACAAATTACTCTCTTCGCGCTTGATTGCGGCGCGACCAACTGGCGGCTCTACCGGGCTGGATACCGACGCGATGGCAGCGCCTTGCGCATTCTCGGCGATCCGCAGCCTTCGCCGTTAACCAGTTTTACCGAGCGCAAGCTGCCCGCCGCCCTGACGCTTTCCCCCGACGGAGCCTCCATTGAGAGCATCGGTGAAGTGGCCCAGATGCAACTCGAAGATGAAACTGCCCGCGCCCGGGTACGTGAATATTTTAAGCCTTGTATCGGCGCGCATTTGCAAGCGAACCCCCTGCCCCACCAACAACGTTATACCCATACCCAGGCGCTCGACTATACCCGCCTGATGCTGGTAGCCGTGCTGGAACAAATTCGGCGTGAAAAATGGCGTGCCAGTGCCTTTGATGCGCGTCTGCGCTTCGCCCTTGCTTACCCGGTTCACTGGCGCGACGAGCATGAAGGGGTTTTGTATACTGAATTCCAGGCATTGGCGCACAGTTGTTTCCCCGAAGAACTGCATCCTTATCTGCGTTTTGTGGCCGAACCCGAAGGAGCGATCCTCAGTTTGAAGCATCAGGGTTTGCTCCGCCCGCTGGGTGAGTCAGACGCGGCGAGTGTAACCCTGATCGTGGATGTTGGCGGCAGTAGCAGCGATATTATCGCCGGGCGCCTCGACCCGCACAGCGGCGAACTGCTCATCTTGGGGCGCTATGGTCGGCCCTTCGGCGGTGGCCTTTACGATGCTGCCCTTGCCAGCTATCTGGCCGACGAGATGGGCATCCCCGGCGCAGCCCTGGCTGACGACCCTGCCGCCCTGACAACCCTGCGAGTCTTTGGCAGGCGTCTCAAAGAGGCCCTTAGCCGGGCATTGCTGCAAAATGCGGGCGGCGAGGCCAGTGCTCAGCGCACGTTGACCCTGGTGCTGCGTGGCGGAGAAATTTATCGGCAGTTGATAAAACTCGACCAGGCAACCTTCGAGCGCGTCGCCGGACATCTCAACCAGAATTTTGAAAACCTGATTGCCAACGCCCTCTCTACCATCGGTCTTGCCGATGGTGAAATCGGGCAGGTGGCGCTGGTTGGTGGTGGGGCGCAGCTTTACAGCATTGTGCATCATTTGTGGGATCGCTTTGGGGCTGAGAAAATCGTGCTGGCGGATAACCCCGACGAAATCGTGGTACGCGGTGTGGCGCTGGAATATGGTGCCCAGATGGGGATGATTCGCCCCGGCGCCAGCCTGGTGATCGAAACTCCCGAGCGGGCTGACCCAGTTCCCGATGCTGAATCTACCTCCGGACCGGTGTGGCAACTGATTACCCCCGATGGGCAGGTTTATTCTCTCGAAGAGGGCACCACCAAAGTCGGTCGCGCCCGCGCTGCTCAAATCTGGCTCGACAGCGAAAAAGTGTCTCGCGCCCACGCCGAAATCCAGCGCCGTGGCGATACCCTGGCTGTGACAGACCTGGGCAGCACCAACGGAACTTTCGTCAACGGCGAGCGCCTTCAGGCAGACATGCCGCATTTATTGAACAGTGGCGATGCCATTCGGTTTGGTGATCGGGAATATTCGGTAGGGATTGAGTAATACAGCGATGTGCGAACTCATTTTCAATCCCGCATATTCCTTTTCGCTCGCTTCTCCAGTTTTCAACCCGGAGTGTCATATATGTCTAATATCATTAGTTACATCGAAGAAATTAATACCATTGTAATCACCTATTCCGGTCAGGCGCCTCCGGCAGAAGTTCAGGAAGCTATCCGGATGGCCTACCAGATGGCAGTGGAACACCATAGCAAACGCTTTTTGGTGGATTGCTCAAAGATGGAGTCTGGCGGCGGCTCGGTACTGGATATTTATGAACTGGCAGGTATGTTCGAACAATTTCCCGACATCCGTAAGTATAGGGATGCTATCCTTTTACCGCAAGGCGAAGCCGGAGCAGACGATTTGAGATTCTTCGAGACCACAGCCCGTAACCGCGGCTTCAACGTGTGCGTATTCACGGATCGTCAGGCGGCGCTTGACTGGTTGATGGAATAGAACAGCAATCAGGAAACCGGTAATTAGGGATTAGGCGGTTCGGCGTAGCGTTCCCAAGCCCTAATCACGAATACCGAATCACCTATCTTCGGGAGGCTTTATCAATGACCGACGAAACCAATATCATCCCCGCGGACGAGATCGATTTGCCTGCCGAATTAACTCCCGAAATGCTAATGGAAGCCGGTGATGCGCTTTCCAGGTCGCTGCTTTTTGCCCTGCGGCGCGATTACCTCGACGGCCCGGTGGTGGCGCGCGACGTGGTGCGTATGGCCGACGTTGAAATCACCCATCAGCCCGATTTAGCGATGCTGGAGTTGGAGCAGGTCGGCAAGCCGGTGCGCGAGGATATGAGCGAATACTTCACTGCCATTCAAACCACGCTGGCGGCCTGCCACGACCCGCGTTATGGACTGCTCTTCATGGTCTCCAGCGATGGATTGCGAAACCGCATCTATATTGGCGTGGTGGCGCGTGAAGGTGGCACGCAGCCGCGCATCTTCGCCGGGCAGGTAGGGCAGTTTCTGTGCTCCAACTGGCCGGGGACGCGCGTCAAGCTGGTCGAAGATTACGAGCAGGTTGCCCGCCATGTACATGTACCCCTGAGTACCTATCGCCACGCGCGTGCCTTTACCGGTATCCCATCGGTTAAGAAAAGCGACAAAGCCCAGAGCTACCCGCAAAGCATAGACCGCTTCATGCGCGGCCTGCGCGGAAAGCCCTACCTGTATATGGTCGTCGCCGAACCAATGGCGGAGGCCGAAGTCGGTGGGATTATTGCAGCCTGTCACACCCTTTCAGGGCAGGTACATGCT
>CALCSH010000406.1 GCA_937893815.1 uncultured Anaerolineae bacterium
GGTCGTTAGGAACTGCCTTGAGAACCCCCATATATTCCGGCGGACATCTCCGTCATCGGCTTTTTGCAGTATAGTCGAGTATACAATGATGAATGAATTCCAGGAGGCGCCACATGATCGAGAATCCCATAATTGAGCAGATGCTCAATCGAAAATCTATTCGCAGCTATACCCATGAAATGCCATCCACGGAAGTCATCGAAACGGTTGTGCGCGCCGGGCAGCAGGCGCCATTTGCTTCGCAGCTTTGCAGCGTACTGATGACCCGCGATCTGAAAAATAACCCCTTCCACGCGCCGATTCTATTTATCATTTGTGTGGATGTGTATCGCTGGGAACGCATTATGGCGCGCCGCGGCTGGACGATGATTGCCGAAGACTTGCTACTAATTCTACTGGGTATGCAAGATGCGGCCTTGATGGCCGAAAATATGGTCATCGCCGCCGAGAGTCTGGGCATGGGAAGTTGCTTCCTGGGCGACATTCCGTATGAAGCCGAAGAAGTCATCGAACAATATAAACTGCCGCCGCGCGTCTTCCCGATGGTGGGCCTGACGATGGGTTACCCGGCGGAGTCACCCCCGCCGCGCCCGCGCTACCCGCTGGAATTCACCCTTTTCGAAGATGAGTATCCTATCTTCGATGATGAATTGGTGCAGCGCTCCATGGACATCATGGATGAAGGCTACTACGCCCAGAACTATTATCGCGATTCGAAGGCCATGATCGGCCTAATGGGGGATCGGGAGGAAACCTTCACCTACGAAACCTACAGTTGGACCGAGCATATTTGCCGCAAATGGGGACAAAATCTATTCCCGCGCGATTTACTCTCGCGTTTCGAGCGTTGCGGGTTTGATTTAACGCGGCGTGAATAATAATTCGTCATTCGGTATCCGGTGATTAGGAATTCGGAAATTGGGTCTGCGCAGTTTCTCCAAACTACCTGATTCCTGATCACCAAATCCCTTTTATTTCGCATCTTTGACCGCCATGATGTGTTTTCACTGAAAATCTGCATTCTCAGGGAACACAGCCTCATGACCGACAAACTGACCCGCAAAGCAAAACTCATGTATGGCGCAGGCGATTTAGGTTTTAGCCTGACAACGACCATCTTTGGCGCATTTTTCGCCATTTTTCTCACCGATGTGGTTGGCATCCGCCCGGGGATCGCGGCCCTGGCAATTTTTATTGGCCGCAGTTGGGACTATATCAACGACCCCCTCTTTGGGCATCTCTCTGACCGCACGCGCACACGTTGGGGGCGGCGCAGGCCCTATTTACTCTTCGGCTCTCCATTGCTGGTGCTGACCTTCAGCATGTTGTGGTGGCGTCCGCCCTGGGAGGGCGTTTTTTCACTGGCAGCCTATTATGCGATAGCCTATATTCTCTTTGAAGCCGCCAATACCCTGCTCTACATGCCCTATTTTGCGCTTACCCCGGAGCTGACTTCCGATTACGATGAGCGCACCTCCCTCACCAGTTACCGCATGTTTTTCTCGATTTTGGGCAGTCTGGTGGCCTTCATTGTGCCGCTGATGCTGGTAGGTAGTTTTACGCCCGAAAACGCGCCGCGCATCTTTCGTATGGGGCTGCTATTTGGCATTGTGTCCGCGCTGCCTATGCTGCTGGTATTTTTTGGCACACACGAGCGCAGCGATTATATGGAAAAGGAAAAACCAGCTTTCAAAGAGTCGCTCAAAGCCGCCTGGAGCAATCGGCCTTTCCGCTTTGGATTAGCAATTTTTTTGGCGACCTGGATTTCAGTCGAGATTTTACAGGCCACGCTGCTCTTTTTTATCAAGTATGTGATTCAGCGTGAAGCCCAAAACGACCTGATCATGGCCTCGATCTTCGTGGTGGCTATGTTTGCCTTGCCCATCTGGGATTGGGTAGCGCAGCGCTGGAGCAAGCGCTGGGCCTATATTTGGGGGATCGCCTTCTGGGCCGTGGTGCAAATTTTGCTGATTACGATCACCCCGGCATCCAGCCTGGGGTTGATTCTGTTTCTCTGTGCGTTGGCTGGCATTGGGGTTGCTGCGGCGCATGTTTTGCCCTGGGCAATTCTGCCGGATGCCATCGAATGGGATGAATATCAAACCGGCAAGCGCCATGAGGGCATGTTCTACAGCCTCACCACCCTGACCAAGAAAATTGCCACTTCAGTTGCCATCCCGTTGGTGCTGCTGCTTTTGGAAGTCACCGGCTACCAGCCCAATATTCCCCAACAAAACTCCGGTGCCTTGCTGGGCATTCGGCTGGTGATTGGCCCGATCCCCGCTCTACTATTGCTGGTCGGAATCTTCTTTGCCTGGAAATACCCCCTCGACCGGGCGCAA
>CALCSH010000407.1 GCA_937893815.1 uncultured Anaerolineae bacterium
CATGTATTAGGCACGCCGCCAGCGTTCATCCTGAGCCAGGATCAAACTCTCCGCAAATACGTCGCATCCGAAGATGCGGGATTTACTGTTTATTAATTGACTAGGTTTTCGCTTTCTGTCACTCTTCAGTTGTCAAGGTGCTATTTTTAAGAGCAGTTCCCGATTATATCGAGGCTCTGTCGAACTGTCAAGGTTTTTTAGACACAAAATTAGAACCGATATCTCTTTTCTGACATCGGCACTCATCTCAAGGGCCTATTTAGTTGTTACTGATCTGCCCGCTTGGGCTAGGTCATTTTGTTTATGTTCGACGGGGGATAATTATACGGATTTGAAATCATATGTCAAGGGGCAAATTGAAGCAATTTTCCATATTTGCATATATTGGGTATCCAATTGGGTTTAATCCATGCTTTGACGGCCTGCCAATGCCCTTAATAGCGTGTTTTGATCAGCGTATTCGAGGTCGCCACCCATCGGGAGCCCGCGCGCGATGCGCGTAACTTGCACATCGAAGTGGGACAATTGCCCGCGTAAATACATCGCAGTCGCATCCCCTTCCATGCTGGGATTGGTCGCTAAGATGATTTCACGGATTTTCTCGCGCTCAAGCCTCACCAACAATTCACGGATCTTCAAATCTTCAGGGCCAATACCTTCAATGGGCGATAACGCCCCATGCAAAACATGGTAGGTGCCGCGAAATCCATCTGTACGTTCTATTGCCAGGACATCCAAAGGCTCTTCGACGAGACAGAGAATAGAGTGATCGCGCGCTTCATCCGCGCAAACCACACATTCGGTGCGCCCGGCCTCGGTAATATTAAAGCATATCTGGCAAAACGCCGTCCCGGATTTGAGTACATCCAGCGCTTCCGCCAGATCAAGCGAAAAGTTATCAGGGGCGCGTAGCAGGAAAAATGTCAGCCGAGAAGCCGTTTTGGGGCCAATGCCTGGCAAACGCGACAAAGCATCGATTAGATTCTGAATAGGTGCAGGAAGTGACATGAGTGATTCAGCAATTCAACAAGTAAACGATAGGATCAAATTAAAATGGCAAACCACCCGCCAGGGGGCCGAGACGCTCCGCAGCCAGCTCGCGAGATTTGTCTAAAGCACCGTTCACCGCCAGTAGAATTAAATCTTGCAGCATTTCGACATCCGCATCTTCCAGAATAGCAGGATCAAGCTCAATGGCTCTCAACTGCTGGTCGCCGGTAACGGTGGCCGAAATAACGCCGCCACCCGCCGTAGCGGTAACGGTTTCGTCGGCCAGCGATTCCTGTGTGGCCGCAAGCTGTTCTTGTAACTGCTGAAGTTGCTTCATCATACCGCCGCCGCTGCCCATAGGGGGGCGGGGTTGTTTGGGTCTTTTTGCCATGAGTACCTCCGGTACTAAATCTTTTATTTGAATTTATTGCACATCCACGATCTTGCCGCCCAGATCACGTAGGGCGGTCGCTACCATGCCATCCTGATCAATATCCAGGGGCAGTTCGCCCCCCTGCGACACCACACACAGCACCGACATCGCTTTTCCAAGCACAGATTCCATCACTTTTTGCAAAATAGTGATATTTTCGCCAGTTTCCATTTTTGATTTTGCAAACTCACCATTGAACCCCAGCACCAGCGCATTGCCTTTCACTCCCAGCGGACTGCAAGAGTTGAGCAAAGCCTGTGTTTGCGGATTTTGTTCGCGCACCATTTTCAGTATTCGCTCCCAGTGTTGGTAGATTTCGTTGGGCATTTCTTTTTCGACGGGGGCCGTTTGGGCGGATTCCTCCACGGAGGCAGAATCGTGCACGTAGGTGGTGGGCCTACTTTGAGCGGGCACGGGGTTCTTTTTCGGGGTGCTCGTCGCCCTTGAAGGTTGCACCGGCTCCGGAGCCGGGCCTCCCAATGATTCTACAAAGGCCATTTCCAATGGCAGCGCAGGCTGCCAGGCATTACGCGCTTCCGCCGCGGCCCGATTGAAGTTTCGTAGAAAAGCCAATAATTCAGCCGTCCCGAAAGCTTGCGCATGAGCCGCCATTTTGGCGCGGATTTCTTTGGCAGTCTCCACCTGGTCGGCATTGCCGACACGAAAGAGAAGGAGATTTCGCAGATAATCGATGATTTGACGCGCAAACTGGCGTGGGTCACTACCGGTATCGAGGGTGCGATGAATGCAGTTCAAGCCCCCGGCCGCATCACCGGCCTGCAACGCATCGAGAATATCCAACACGGCCTGATTCGTGGCGGTCCCTAAAATGGCTTGTGCGGCGGGCAACGTGATGGCTGGCGATGTGGCGGCCAATTGATCGAGCAAGGAGACCGCGTCGCGCAAACTCCCCGTGGCTTGCCGGGCGATGAGCGCCAGCGTATCGTCGCCGATCTCCAAGTTTTCACTTTCGGCTATCCCGGCCAGCAACTGCACCATGTCGATCACAGGGATGCTGCGAAATTCATGGCGCTGGCAGCGCGAGAGCACTGTAGCCGGTATTTTATGTACTTCGGTGGTCGCCAGAACAAAAATGGCGTGGGGCGGCGGCTCTTCAAGGGTTTTCAACAGTGCATTAAAAGCTGCCGTGGAAAGCATGTGGACTTCATCGATGATATAGACTTTGTAACGCCCCTGGTTCGGCGAGAAATTTATTTTGTCGCGCAGATCACGCACATCATCGACGCTGGTATTGGATGCGGCATCGATTTCGATTAAATCGATAAAACGGCCCTGATTGACAGCCTGGCAATGATTACACTGGTTGCAGGGTCGCTGGGCGAGATCATCAACTAAACAATTGACCGCTTTCGCTAGTAACCGCGCAGAACTGGTTTTTCCGGTGCCACGCGGCCCGGCAAAAAGATAGGCATGGGCAACTCGGTCATGGGCAACTGCGTTCCGTAACGTAGTGGTGATATGTTCTTGCCCGATGACTTGGTCCCAGGTTTGGGGTCGCCATTTTCGGTAGTAGGCTTGAGTCATTTTATTTTTGGTAAGTTTTGGTTGGTCAGTTGATAACCTAGTGTATCACGTGGGTAGAAGATGGGTCAAATCACGATCTGCAGCGGTGGTCTGTTTGGGTTCTCTAAAAGTTCAGGGAACCTGATAATTAGCATGAATATTTCCCGCGGCATCGTAAAGGGTCACAATTTCTCCCGATTGCCAGATGGATTCGGATGCGCCCCAGAAAAGCTCCAGGGGATTATCCACGTCTGAGCGGGAGTACACCACAATTTGCCCATTTTCATACAACGTTGCCTGAGGAAAAGTATATAGGTTCCCGTCTTCATCGCCAAGTTGCCAGCCTGCTAATGCGTTTTTCCCACCCCCAGCATCCCCCAAGACAACTCTTTCGGTGGCCAGGTCACCCACGCCCAACACTGAAATAATGGCGACGCGACCCTTTGCTTCAATAGTTCCAGGTTCGGTTGTATCGGGAAGCTTTACTGCATTCGGGTCTGGCACATAGACAACCAACCCCACCCCGATCGCATTGGCATCTGTCAGACCGTTGAGTTCTAACAGTTCATCCACAGTGACATCATATTCCAGCGCAATATCACTCAAAGTTTCACCAGCGCGCACTTGGTGTGAAATCAAGGCCAGAGTTGGCTCCAGGGTTGGCTCCAGGGTAGTCGCCGATGCTAGGGGCGCAGGAGTCGGCAAAACGCTTTCAGCGACCACGCGGTCAAATTCATTTTGGTGGGTGCGCTCCCAAATTGTAAGCACTACGATCGTCGTCACCACCGAAACAATGATATTAATCAGTAAATAATAGGATAAACGTTTCCACTGCATATTTGGCCTGCCATACATTCAATGTGAGTTTCGCCTTGCTGGTTTGGAATGGAGATTCGTTTTCCCGGAAGGCGGGTGCGGATAGCTATTGACGAAGATGATCTAAAAAACTACAATCGGCCCGAGCACAAACAGTCGGGCATTTGCGCTCCCAGAAAAAGATTCTGGCGAACATTTTGTCCAATTCATTCTTCAGCAAAGTCTAGTATTTCCACTATTATAAAGCACGTTGCAATGCCTTACCTAATTGACGGCCACAACCTCATACCCAAAATCCATGGAATGAATTTGCGCGCTATCGATGATGAGAAGCAGTTGATTCAAAAACTTCAGGTTTTCCAGCGCCAAAGTCGAAAAAAAGTGGAGGTATTCTTTGATGGCGCACCACCGGGCGAGAGTCGTGTTCAAACCATCGGTGGTGTCAAAGCGCATTTTGTACGCACAGGCAAGACAGCCGATCACGCGATTATGGATCGACTACACCAGCTTGGCAACAATGCCCGCAACTGGACCGTGGTCAGTTCTGACAGACAAGTGCAAAATGAGGCCCGCAGCGCCCGCGCAAGTGTACTCTCATCCGAAGAATTCGCCGAGCAAATGCTCACATCAAATGAGCAAGCCAGCCAGTCTTCTCCTTCCTATGAAGACGAACTCAGCCCAGCGGAAGTGGATGAATGGTTGCAAATTTTCAAAAACAAGAAAAATCGTCAGGGCTAAAAATCTCATTTTCTTTTAATGCAAATAAGACCAAATTAGTGTATATTTTTGGCGTTGGTACTTGCCTCTCCTATTTTACTGGTATCTAGCAAGTATCGCACCACTTTCCTACCTGTCATGGTCTCCATGCTGGTAGATCGGTGGTCCTCCTAAAAGAAATCGTCGAGCGTGTCCCCCCCACGTTCGGCGATTTCTTTTTAAGTCTCTTTACCCCCTCCCATACTCATTTTTACTGCAGATTAGAGGCTCTCTCACTTTCAGAAGGAAATTTTATGGCATATATCATCAATATTTGTGAAATTTTCCACTCGACCTACCTCATCAAAACATCCTATGATATACTTCGGAAAATTTATCCTAAGCTACCCAAAATCTCACATTTCACAATATAAACTCCGAAGGATTTCTTATGCTCCTTGACTACGCTCCCATTGCCATACTCATCTTGCTGGCCACTGGGTTAGCCGCCCTTGTGGTTATTTTAGGCCATCTTTTTGGCCCACAGCGACAAACGCATGCAAAATCTATGCCTTACGAATCGGGTGTAACGCCATATGGGCCCGGAACGCGGCGCATGTCGATTAAGTACTATCTGGTAGCCGTTCTGTTTATCCTTTTCG
>CALCSH010000408.1 GCA_937893815.1 uncultured Anaerolineae bacterium
GTGGTCATAGATTTTTCCCTGCCCCAGGCTGCCGATGTAACAATTGATTATTGCGGATTTACAATTCCGAATGAATTTGTGTTTGGCTATGGATTGGATCTCGACGAATATTATCGTGGATTGCCTTTTATCGGGATTGTTAATCCTGAGTTATATCAGCCCGAAGAGTAAGGAGATGCGGTGGCAGCCTCGGAGCGGATACCTGATCCCCGAAGCGCTGAATTTGCCCCCTACGCCGGTCGCTGGGTGGCCTGGCTGAGCGGGCGGGTTGTAGCACAGGGCGGCACCCCACGGCAAACCCTGCAAGCCGCGAAAGCGGCCCGGCACAAAGAAAACCCCGCTATATTTTTTATTCCCATGATGAATACATTTGAATTCCCACCTCTCTTGAAAAGCCTGCGCGCCGCGTTGCCTGCTGATATTGAAATTTATCTGGTAGGCGGAACTGTGCGCGACATCTTGTTGGGATGCCTGAGTCATGATTATGATTTTGTATTGCCTGGAGATGCGCTAGGTGTTGCGCGCTCACTTGCTAATACCATAGGGGGCGCCTACTATCCGCTGGATGCAGAGCGAGGCACCGCCCGAATTGTTTTCACCGATGAAGATGGGGAGCGAACACTGCTCGATTTTGCCGCGCTGCGAGGCGATACTCTGGAAGCCGACCTTGGTGCGCGCGATTTCACCATCAATGCGTTGGCGCTTGATTTGCATCAACCTGATGCGCTGCTAGACCCCTTCGGTGGCGCTGCCGATCTGCGCTCCAAAGTGCTTAGGGCTTGCTCAAGTACATCCCTCAAAGCTGACCCCCTGCGAGTTCTGCGTGCAATCCGCATGGCGGCGGCTTATAATCTGCACATTGAACCCGAAACACGCCAGCAAATGCGGGCTGCGATTTCTATGCTCGATCAAGTTTCCCCGGAGCGGATTCGCGACGAGTTATTTCGCATTTTTGAAACGCCTCGTTTGGCAACATCCATCCGTGCGCTGGATCTATTAGGCGCACTGGAGGTTGTATTACCGGAGATGGCCGCCCTCAAAAATTTGGCTCAATCTGCACCGCACACGCTGGATGCCTGGAATCACACGCTGGAAACTGCACGTCAGTTGTCCCGTTTGTTGCATGTGTTTGGGCCAGCCCATGATTCCGAAGCATCGGGAAATTTGTCATTGGGCTTAGCCGTGATACGTCTTGGGCGTTACCGCGAACAGATTACGAAATATTTACAGCACGAATTGAGCACGGGACGATCTGTGCTGGGGCTGTTATTTGCCGCCTCACTCTATCATGACATTGGGAAGCCGCGCAGTCAACAGCAAGAAGAGAATAGTGGGCGGATTCGCTTTCTAGAGCATGAACAGGTAGGTGCCGAGATGGTCGCAGAACGCGCCAGCGGGTTGCATTTGAGTAACGCTGAAATAATGTGGCTGCGTGCGGTCGTACTGCAGCACATGCGCCCCACCTGGTTGGCGAATCAACTTTCATCTGATGCGCTACCCTCTCGCCGTGCCATTTATCGATTTTTCCGGGCGGCGGGAGAATCTGG
Source organism: uncultured Anaerolineae bacterium (assembly GCA_937893815.1). Lineage (GTDB taxonomy): Bacteria > Chloroflexota > Anaerolineae > Anaerolineales > UBA11858 > NIOZ-UU35. Next base: position 1,548 of record CALCSH010000408.1, read on the forward strand.
CCCGGGAGTGGTGCTGCTTTCACTTGCTGATCTATTGGCAACTTACGGCCCGGGTATCCCCCCAGAGCGTTGGCGGCGACAACTGGATGTGGCGAGAGCGATATTGGAAGCCTGGTGGGAAAATTACGCGGAACAGGTGAATCCCCCCGCATTGATAAATGGCAATGATCTGATGCAAGAATTCCAACTTGTTCCCGGGCCTAGAATTGGCGAAATTCTGGATCAGATCAAAGAAGCTCAGGCAATGGGTGAAATCAACACTCGGGAACGTGCAATTAAATTCGCAGCTGATATTTTGAGCCACGAATAAATTTCATTTGCGAAAAAAACAGGCGTAATGGATAAACTCATTTACGCCTGTTTTTGGTTTGCAGAGAATAAAGGTTCTGTCGTTTCTACTGTGAAAACCGGAGAGCCAATATTAATTTCTATGGGTAAAGCTCGTTCAGCATGGGTTCGTAAAAACAGTGACAACCGTCCGAGTTCGAGCAACCCTCTACGGGCAACGTCGGAACCTCATCTTTGGCATATGTGCCTGCATGAGCGGCGCAAACCGGGCAAGCGTTCACAGAGACAACCAGTCGGACATCGCGAACACGGTCATTGTTTTGAAATTTCTTTAGCGCAACAGTAGTAGCCGATAATATGCT
>CALCSH010000409.1 GCA_937893815.1 uncultured Anaerolineae bacterium
AGCAGATCTTCGAGTTCTTCCCTGCTAAGATAGCCTTTTTCGAGCACAATCTCATAAACCGAACCGTTAGTCTCCAGAGCCTGGCGGGCGATTTCGCTGGCTTTTTCGTAGCCCAATACCGGATTCAAAGCCGTGACCAGACCAATGCTATTTTCAACGTATTGGCGACAAACCTCGCGGTTGGCGGTGATGCCGCGGATGGCGCGTTCTCCCAGGGTGTGGCAGGCGCGCTCAAGCATATCAATCGAGGTGAACAGATTGTAGGCGATCAACGGCTCCATCACGTTAAGTTCGAGCTGACCGGCTTCGGCGGCCATGGTCACGGCCATATCGTTGCCAATCACCTGAAAAGCCACCTGATTAACCACCTCGGGGATGATCGGGTTGACCTTGCCGGGCATAATGGAAGAACCGGGGGCCATACGCGGCAAATTGATCTCATTCAGTCCGGCACGCGGCCCGGAGGCCATCAGGCGCAAGTCATTACAAATTTTGGAGAGTTTGACTGCCACGCGCTTGAGCACACCCGAAAGCTGTACATAGGCGCCGGTGTCTTGCGTGGCTTCCACCAGATTGGAAGATTTGCTCACCGGGATGCCGGTTAGTTCGCGCAATTTTTGCGTCACCAGGGCCGCATATTGAGGATGCGCGTTCAGTCCCGTACCGATAGCGGTAGCCCCCATATTGATCTCGCGTATGAGCGATTGCGCTTCGTGAACGCGTTGAATATCCTCGCCAATCATCACAGCATAGGCATCAAATTCTTGGCCCAGGGTCATCGGAACAGCATCCTGCAACTGGGTGCGCCCCATTTTGATCACATCAGAAAATTCAGCCCCTCTTTCAGCGAACAGCCCTTGCAATTCCGTCATGCGGCTCATGAGCAGTTCTAGCTTCATATGCAAGGCCAGACGCAGGGCTGTGGGGTAAACATCGTTTGTGGACTGCGACATATTGACGTGATTATTGGGATGCACGCGGTCATATGTGCCTCGCTCGCCGCCCAGCATCTCATTGGCGAGATTGGCAATCACTTCGTTGGCGTTCATGTTGGTGGATGTGCCCGCACCGCCCTGGATGCAATCCACAACAAATTCACCATGATATTCCCCGGCCAAAATTTTGTCGCTGGCGACCACAATTACCGCGGCGATTTCATCCTCCAGCAAACCAAGTTTCTGGTTACTCAGCGCAGCGGCTTTTTTGACATACGCCAGAGCGTTGATAAATTGCGAATAGTGTGAAATCGGGATAAGTGTGATGGCGAAGTTTTCCAAGGCGCGCTGGGTTTGGACACCAAAATAACGCTCGGCAGGCACTTCCTTATCACCAAGCAGGTCGTGTTCAATTCGGGCAGGGGTCATGGAGTGAGTAACATATCGACAGCACTTTGAGCGGCGGTAGCAGGATCAGTTTGTTCTTTGAGCACGTTGATTGTGCTGCTGCTGAGGGCCGGGCTGAGGGCGCTAAGAATTTCATTGGCGGGAATCAACTGCGCTGACTGTGAAACCTGAATCAGCAAATTGCGCTGGGGATTATTCTCCCAAGAACTCAACGCGCTGGGGCGCGGCGGCAAGTATCCAGCCGCGGCATCCCACTCCGCCAGAAATTGTGCCGTAGTAAGGAATTCAGCCAGTTCGGCGGCCAGCTTCTGGCGTTGTGGATCGGAGCTGGATAGCGCCCAGGCCCAGCCGGTACCGGTGGTAAAAGGAATGCTGGTGGTAGTGGGAATTCCGGCCAGGGTGGAATCTTCCAAGGGGGACTGCAGGTAGCGCGCCGCCCAGGTGATGATCATATTGGCCTGCTGCTCTTGATAGGCACTCCATAGCTGATCCTGGGTTTCATATTGCGTGAGCGAGAAGGGGAAATAACCGCTGCGGCTGCCCTGCGAGAAGAAGGTCAGCACTTCACTGAGCGGAGTCAGTTCTAATGTGGGGCGCCCATCGGCATCGGTAATCTGCCCTCCGGAGGCGCGGTAGAGTGTCAGGGCAAACAAGGCCTCGGGCGACGCTGCCGCAAAGGCCAGCGGCTCGGCAAGTTCCGCCAGCGCAGTCCAATTGGCGGGCGGTGACTCAATAATTTCAGGCCGGTAGACCATTAGTAGGGCATCACCGGCAAAGGGAATGCCAAAAACGCTATTCTGAATATGCGAAAACTGACGGGCATATTCATACCAATCGGGGTCGTCCATCACGGCCGTCAAGCCATCAAAGGGATGCAGCAAGCCATCTGCGGTAGCGCTTTGCAAAGTTTTGTAAGGCAAAGCCACCAGATCGGGCAAAGCCAGGGGGGCAGCGGCGTTTGCCGTGCGCAGCGTGTCGGCGATACCGCCCGGCCCTTCTACATCTTTAACGCGTGTTTCAATAATCACGCCAGAACGGCGAGAAGTGAATTCTTTCAAACGGTCGGCCAATAATTGACCGGCTGCGGAATCGCCCTGGGGATCGAATTTCGGGGGAATCCACAGGTTGAGGATTATCGGCCCGGCGGGAATTTCCTCCGTGGGGATCGTGGGCAACGGACTCGGCTGTGGGGTGGGTGCTGGCTGCGGGGTGAGGGTTTCCACCCCTGGAGTCGCGGGCGAACATCCTGCCAGGGCGAAGATCAACCCCAAGGTCAGGAAAACCCCAATTGCCGTAGAGATCACAAAGTCCACAGAGAAATTTTTAAAATCTCTGCGCGCACTGTGGCTTTTTTTCATCGGATAAATCGTCATTAAAGCTCTATTGAGTTTTGCAACAGACCCAGTAACAGACGCAGGGCATTTTCGACATCGCCCAGATCGATCATCTCAGAGGGGCTGTGTACATAGCGACAAGGGATCGAGATGCAGCCCGCCGGAACGCCAGCACGAGAGAGTTGAATGGCACGCGCATCTGTGCTGCCGCGTTCGAGTACTTCAAGCTGGTAAGGGATTTCGTCGGCCTGGGCGCGCTCCACCATCCAGTTGACCACGCGCGGGTCGGCGATCATGCCCGAGTCTTTGACTTTGATTGCCGGACCTTTCCCCAGACTGACCTCCATTGTGATGCTCTTAGGAGTATCGCCAGTGCGAGTAACATCCACAGCCAATCCCAAATCAGGTTCAATCCCAAAGGCCGCCGTGGCCGCGCCGCGTATGCCAACCTCTTCCTGCACGCTGAAGACAAAATATATTTCGTGCGGGCTATTCTGAAGTCGTTGCAGTGCGGTGATCAGCAAAGCCACGCTAACGCGGTCGTCCATTGCTTTGGATACCAGGCGCTCACCCATTTCGCTGAAGGCGCGCTCGAAAACGGCCACATCGCCAACTTGCACCGGGCAATCGGCGCGGCTACTGGCGCCTACGTCAATGAACATTTCGTTGATGGGTGGTACATGCTGCAGATTGGTGATTTTTTCGGTGTCGATCACACCTGCTGCACCATTCAGAAAACGCACACGCCCGGCAGGAGAATATCGCGGGTAAACGCCGCCCAGATTGCTGAAGCGTATAAAACCGTTCTCGTCAATATGGGTGACAATAACGCCAATTTCATCCATATGCGCCGAGAGCATGATGCGTTTTCCCGATGGGGTCGCTGCCGAAGACGCCTTACGAGCGATCAGATTGCCCAGCGCATCCACGCGAATTTCGTCGGCATAGGTTTCAATTTCAGCGCGCACCGCTACGCGAATTTCATTTTCATATCCCGATGGGCCTGGGATTTGGGTTAATGCTTGGATGAGGCTTTTCATATAAACTCCAAAAAATACGTACGCTGATTGACAGGTTTGAAGGTTCGCAAGTTGGCAAGTTGCATAATTTGCCCACGTTTTATCCTGCCAATGTTTCAACGTTCAAATTCTCAAGGGCCTTGTGCAATAAGTTGACCGTATTCTCCCAATCGCTGATTCGGCAAATCGCCGCTGCAGTATGGATGTAACGCGTCGGAATGGAAACCGATACGCTGGGAATTCCGGCCCGCTGGCGGTGGATGGCTCCGGCATCGGTGCCGCCCCCGCCGGGTTGGCGAATCTGGTAGGGGATGCTCTCGGCTTTGGCAGTGGCGCACAGGTGGGCGATCAGCCGCGGATGCGAAAGTGTAGCCGCATCGGCCACGTAGATCGCCGGGCCAGCACCCAACCGCGTGTTATAGCGGGTATTTTCTTCGCCATCCCAGGCGGGCAAATCATTGGCCGGGGTGCTGTCTAAGACAATTGCCAGATCAGGATCGAAAGCATAGGCTGCCACGCCTGCGCCGCGCAAGCCAACTTCTTCTTGCACGGTGAAAGCGGCCAGCAGATCAATATTGGGCGGCGTTTTTTTTAGCAAGGCAATCAAATTCGTCACGCCAATCCGATCATCGATGGCCTTCGCGCGGAGGCTCTCGCCGATGCGCTCGAAACGGGTGGCAAAGGTCGCTCGATCGCCAGGTTTGGCGTTCGACCCATTACTCGTGCCAATATCAATGCGCAGCGAGTCGATCGGGATGCTTTTCTTGCGTTCGCTGACCGTGGTCAGGTGAATCGGTTTGGCACCAATCACGCCAGGGATTTCGTCTGCGCCTACAAGCACCGGTTTCCCGACCAATTGGCGCTCATCCAGGCCGCCGACGGTTTCGAAACGAAACAGGCCGTCACCGTCATCGCCGGTGAGCATAAAACCAACTTCGTCCATATGGGCGGCGACCATCACTCGCAGGCGCGGTGCGGGACCTGTGCCAAGTTTCGTCACCAGCACATTCCCCATAGCATCGGTGCGAATTTCGTCGGCGTAGCCTTCGATTTCCGCCAGCACGATTTGGCGCACGGCTTCTTCGTCACCCGATACTGCGCAGGCGTTGGTCAATTTTTTAAGGAGTTCCAGGTCAATTTCCATGTGATTATTCAGTTGCAGGTTGCAAGTTGAAGGTTAAATGTTCCATGAAGTCCGCTTCCAACGAGGTGACGAAATCGGCCAGCAAGCGCCCGGTACGCTGAATATCTTTGAGCGAGATGACTTCCACCGGGGTGTGCATATACCGCAGCGGGATGCTGATCACCATGGTGGGGATGCCTTCACGGGCAATTTGCAGAGCGTAAGCATCTGTACCCGAATGGCGCGGTGAAGGCTCAATTTGGTAGGGGATTTCGAGATCGTCGGCAACTTTTTTGATGGCTTCGTGCACCCCGGGGTGGATATTCGGACCCCAGCCGAGGGTGATACCTTTACCCAGAGGGAAAGCCTTGTGCTTGGGGGTATCCGGGCCTTGCGCCCAGGTCACATCAATCGCAATCGCAAGCTGCGGGCGCAATTGGTAGGCCGAAGTCCGTGCACCGGCGAAAGTCTCTTCTTCTTGCACGCTAGCAACAGCCCACACATCCCAGGCATGGATGCGCTTTTGAAGCATCTCCAGGCAATGTGTCAGCGCGGCGACTGAAGCGCGGTTATCGAGCGAATGCCCGGCGAGCAGGTCGCTGCCCATCTCGATGGGCGGCTGGGCGAACGAGATCAGATCACCTACGCGCACTTGGGCAGCCACTTCTTCGGGGTGCAGGCCGGTATCGACGAGTAGATATTCTAAGGGAACCGGGTTACTTTTCGTCTCGGGGGGCAGGAGATGCGCTGGAGGCTGGACAATCACACCTGGCAGTGGCAGGCGTCCATGCACAGTGACGATTTGGCCCGGTAAAACGCGGTGATCGAGTCCCCCAACCTCACTGAGATGGAGAAAACCATCCACGATCTGCGTTACCATCAGGCCGATGGCATCCATGTGTGTCGCCAGCAAAATGGCAGGGCGCGGTTCGGGGGCGCGGCCGCGTTTCAGGGCGTGCAGGCTGCCCAAATTGCTGGTATGCAGCTCATCGACAATCGGTAGCCAACGCTGCGAAATTTTTTCGCGAGCCGGGCCTTCATAGCCGGAGAGACCTGGTTCGCTAATCAGTGTTTTAAGAAAATCAGAAAGTTCACTCATAAATCAGGGGGTGGTGGTAGGCAGCGACAGCGTAGGCGTGGCTGTTATGGGAACCAGGGTTGGGATGGGAGTAGCCGTTGCGGCAGGTACGAGTGTGAATGTCAGTGTAGGCGTGATCGTGGGAGGAAGCGTTGCCGTGTTACTGGGAACTAAAGTCCAGGTGAAGGTGAGCGTGGGCGGCAAGGTTTGCGTAGAAGTTGGGCTGGGTGTGATGGTTGGCGTCAGCGTCAGCGTGGGGGTTCCGGATGGTGGCAACGGCGTTAACGTGGGGTAAGGCGTTAGTGTGGGGTATGGCGACGCCGATTGGGACGGCTGAGTTTCGGTGAGGGGTGGGGTGATGCTGGCAGTGGGGTCGGTTTTGCTGTTGATGGGCAGCCCGGCCGTAATCAAACCGGCGCAATAACAGGGCAGCGTAGCCACAATCACGCTGATGAGAATAACGCGCAAGCGCGCCCGAGGGTGTGGTTTTTTCCCAATCATTGCCTTTCAATAGATGATAACACCAGCCCTAATGAGAAGCAAGGAAGGCATTGCCGCCAAGTGTGGCGGCGAAGAGGGCAAAAAAACACCGGCTATTTTTGCGGCGGGAATTGATCGTACGGTCATTGGCCGAAAACATCTCGCAGCATCGCGGGGATCTGCCCGACAATTTCATGGCGCACTTGCCGGAAAACCATCATGATTTCGGTATCGGTTCCAGTAGCCTCAGCAGGGTCGGGGAAACTACGATGCACAACTCGGCCCTTCCCCAACCAGAGCGGGCAATCCTGAGCAGCGGAGTCGCAAACTGTAATGACCAGATCAAAATCCATGTGTCGGAGTTGGTCTATATGTTTCGATTCTCCCTGATGCTGAATGCCGATTTCTTCCAACGCTTGCAGTGCTTTCGGGTGAATATACCCCGATGGCCTGGTCCCTGCGCTGAATGCCTGCCAGTACGAAGCCAGGTAGTGGTTGACAATCGCTTCGGCCATTTGTGAGCGGCAAGAATTTCCGGTACACAGAAACAGTACTTTACGGGTGTTCATAGAGGCCATTTTGCTCATCATCAGATGCATCCAGTTCCTTCATCTCGCCAGTGGCTACGTAGATTGTACGCTCGCAAATATTCGTAACGCGATCTGCCATGCGCTCCAGGTTGTGTGCAGCCCAGGTGAGGTAATTGGCCCGATCAATGGTCGAAGGATCCGAGATCATGTAGCTCAGGAGAACGCGGTTGATCTGATTATACAGATCATCCACCCGATTATCTTCTTTTGGAATCTGCATGGCTTGCGAAACATTGACGGAGACAAATGCTCCCAGCGCGCGGCGCAGCATATTGGTTGTCAGTTCAGCCATGAGGGGCAGGTCAATAATTGGCTTGGTGGGCAATTGATCTTTCATTAGTAAACAAATCCGCGCAATGCCTTTGGCATAATCGCCCATGCGTTCCAGTTCTGAGGCAATATCCAGGGTCGATGCCAATATTCGCAGATCCCGCGCAATGGGCTGCTGCATGGCGATCAGGGCAATACAAGTGCTTTCAATCTCGAAACGTTTTTCATTAATCTTTTGATCATAGGCATACGCACTCTGCGCCATTGCAATATCACGCTGTTTGAGGGCATCGACAGCGGAAAGTGTGTTTTGTTCCACCATGCTACCCAACATCAGTAACTGGTCTCGTAAATGGTCAAGTTGGCGATCAAATGTCTCTCGAGGAGATAGTTTATTCATTTTCGTTCACCTCTATTCTAGCCAAAACGGCCAGTGATGTAATCTTCTGTGGTGTGTTTTTCTGGATTGGTGAAGATTTTCTTTGTTTCTCCATATTCTTCCAGAACCCCGGCGCGGCCTTCGCCCAGGTTGAAAAATGCAGTGTAATCTGAAACCCGCGCCGCCTGCTGCATATTGTGGGTTACGACAATAATCGTGTAATTCTTCGACATCTCGCGCATCAATTCTTCGATTTTCAGAGTCGCAATCGGGTCTAAAGCCGAAGCGGGTTCATCCATCAAGATAATATCGGGCTTGATGGCAATCGTGCGCGCAATGCACAAACGCTGTTGTTGACCGCCCGAAAGAGAGAGGCCGCTCTGATTAAGTTTATCGCGAACTTCATTCCACAGCGCAGCGCCGATTAAGGATTGCTCGACGAGATCATCCATATTGCCGCGATAGCCGTTGATGCGTGCCCCCCAGGCCACATTTTCATAGATGCTTTTTGGGAAAGGGTTGGGCTTCTGGAAGACCATCCCAATGCGGCGGCGCACTTCTACCGGGTCCACATCGGGGGCGTAGATATTGTCTCCGTGGTAGAGTACTTCCCCTTTGGCGTGGGCTGTGGGTACCAGTTCGTTCATACGGTTGAACGCTCGCAGCATGGTGCTCTTGCCGCATCCCGAAGGCCCGATAATACACACAAATTCGTTGGCCAAGACCTCT
>CALCSH010000410.1 GCA_937893815.1 uncultured Anaerolineae bacterium
CCGATGCGGTGGGCGCGGTCGCTGGCCTGCATTTCAACCGCTGGATTCCACCAGGGGTCAATATGGATCACATAATCCGCAGCCGTCAGATTCAGACCCACGCCACCCGCCCTGAGCGAGATCAAGAAAAATGGAATATCGGGGTCGGCCTGGAAAGTATCAACGCGTTCCTGGCGTTTGTGTGTGCGGCCATCGAGATAGCTATAAGGGATATTGCGCGCATCCATTTCTTCGCGCACAATTTTCAACATGGACACAAATTGCGAGAATATCAGCGCTTTATGTCCTTCTGAACGCAGTGTTTCGAGGGTTTCCAGCAATAACTCAAATTTGGCGGAATCGCCGCGAAAATCATCTTTTACCAGCCGCGGATGATTTGAAATCTGACGCAAGCGCAACAACCCTTCGAGCACTTTCATGCGGGCGTCATTCATGCCCTGCTTCTCGATTACACCCAGCAGCAGGGCGCGGTAATATTCACGCGTCTTGGCATAAAATTTCTGTTGCGCCGGTTCCATATCACAATACAAAATCCGCTCGGTGCGCGGCGGCAACTCGGGGGCAACCTGAGCTTTTGTGCGCCGCAAAATGAAGGGATACACCAGAGCACGCAACATTTGTGACGTTTGTTCATCCCCTTTTTGCTCAATAGGATTGCCAAACTCGCGTTTGAAATATTCAAGATTGCCCAACAAGCCCGGATTCAAGAACGCAAACTGCGACCATAACTCAAAAGTGGAATTCTCCACCGGGGTGCCGGTTAACACCAGACGATGGTCGCTGCGAAGCAAGCGCGCGGCTTTGGATGTTTTTGCCAACGGATTTTTGATGGCCTGTGATTCATCCAGCAAGACGTAATGAAATTTGTATTCGCGCAGGGTTTCGATATCGCGCATCATGGTGCCATAGGTGGTCAGAACCAAATCATATTGATTGAAAACATCGGCCCCAAATTCGCGCTCCGAACCATAATACTGATGAATTTTCAGCGAAGGAGCAAAACGCGCCGCCTCGCGCTGCCAGTTCACCAACAGCGAGCGCGGTAAAACAATCAAATCGGCGGCGCTTGTATGATCATCCTGGCGCAGCGAGAGTAAAAAGCTTAACGCTTCAATCGTTTTCCCCAGGCCCATATCATCGGCCAAACAACCCCCAAACTGGTATTCGTGCAAAAAATGAAGCCAGTCGTAGCCTGCTTTTTGGTAGGGGCGCAGTTCGCCAGAAAAATTCTCTGGCAATTCACGCGCTTCAATACCTTCAAATTCTAGCAATCGCTTGCGGCGACGTTGAAATTCTTCATCAACCCGATTTTGATCAACAGCCTCTAGCAACTGATCAATCAATGTCAGGTGATGATTGGAAAACCGCACCCCAGCGTCGGTCTGCTCCCCCAGGCCAAAGAGATGTTTATAACGTTCAATCCAATCATCGGGAATTTCGCCAATGGTGCCGTCAGCCAGTTTGACATAGTGCTCTTTTTTGCGCAGGGCGCGGCGGACTTCCTTGAGGGTGGTTTCTACGTCCCCGAAGGCGATTACTGCCTCAATATCGAACCAATCGATGCCTGAGCGCACATTCAGCGACAACGTGGGGTGGCTGCGATTGACACGCGCCGTTTTAAGCTTTTCTTCGCCGTAAATCTCAAAACCAGCATCCGTCAGCCGAGGAATATGGCGCATGAGAAAATCAATCGGATCGACGCGCGCCCGCAATAAAAAAACATGCTCATCATAATCGCCGCGGCCATATTTCAGACCATTTTGGACGGAAGAAACCGAACCATACACTTCTTGCTCCAGCGCGGGCTGGCGGTGCACGCGCACCAATTCCCAGGTGCCGGGTGTGCGGCGAACCGTTTGCCCCGGAAGTTGCGATTGATAGGGTACTTCATACTCACCGTATCCAAATAGCAGCCGTGCCTGAAACTCGCCATCGTCATCGGTGAGGTACAGGCGCTTGACGAGTTCTTCGTCCACATCAACCCACGAAATGAGTTCGCTTTCGATAGCAAAGCGTTCGGCCAAAATCGGGAAATAGCTTTCCATGAATTCATCTTCATGCTCTATGGCGATTTTTACTCTGGGAGAGCGCAACCAGGTGTGCAATAAATCCACAGAAAAAGGCGCATCAATCTCGATCAATTGATCATCCGCCAGCACCCAGATTGGGTCGGTGGCGTGGATGATATCGAGATTGGCATCGCTGAGTTGGATACTGGTTTCGCCATTTCCCAGAACAGCCTGCAAATACACGAAATCGGCATCTTTTTCCAGGCGCAATTGCATTTTTACAACATCACCAAAGAGTCGCAATGCGCGCCGCATAGGGTTGCCTGAATCGCCCAGAAATACAGGCAGAGAAATATTGCGCAAGAGCAATAAATCGTCAGCGATGGGGAAATTATACGAATCGTAATAATAATAGGACTGCGTGCGCCGAGTTTGCTGATGAATCAGGCTGATCAGTGCGCCTGCGTCTGACGAATAGTTCAACGCCCCCTGGGGATTGAAGCTTTTGGTGATCTCCTTGACAGCACTTAGCATCCACTGGTTGTGTTTCACAAGTTCGGGAAGCTCTTCAATGGACGGTACTTCCCCCGGGGGCAGAATACCTTCAGGTATGCGATCCAGCCACAAGCGGTAAGGGATGAGCATCCACCCCGTTGTTTCGGGCTGCAAACTGAGGAAAATCCAATAGGGTTTGGCAATCTTTGTGGCCTTAGTGCTACCCTCGGTCAACATTCGATCAAATCGCGCACGCCATTCCGTGGGTGCAATTTTCTTCAAATGCGCCTGAACGGCCAAACCCGCAGCGACCATATGCTTGCAAAACCAGCCGCTTTCGGCGTACGGGCAATTGCACATCAATCCCAATTCATTATTTTGCACCCATAGCTCTACAGAATAGAGCCGTGTGCCGCGCACCTTGCACTTGGCTTCCAGCAAGTCTGCCGATTGAATATGTACCCGTCCGCCGCGATAGTAGGAAGCCCCGCGCTCATAGCTGTTTGACCCTGCGATTTGGCGCAGTTGATTTTCTTCCAAAAAGTCAGTCAACGAAGATTGTACGGTTTTGTTCAACTCGGGTTCTCTCTATGCTAGGTTGGATATCCTGCAATTATAAGCGACAAGGTGACTGCCACATACTACGTGACAGTCACCTTCGTGATCCTAAAGGTTTTTAACCTTCCCCTACGGATGTCTGAAAAATCAGCTGTTAAAGGTTTCTTCCAAAAACTCTAAAGGGTTTTAAAGGAGAGTAGTCTCCAATATTGACTCCACTGAAAAAACTACCGTGCAGGTGTTCCCGCCGGAATATATGGGGGTGGTGGCTTCGCCACCACCCCCATATATTCCGGCGGACATCTCCGTCATCGGCTTTTTGCAGTAGAGTCAATAATAGAATAACAGGAGTAATAGCATGAGTTTGATAAAAAAAATAGCGCTGTGGATTTTAGGTGGAATCGTCGTTTTAGGTATTCTGATTCAGTTTGTGCCCTATGGCCACGATCACACCAACCCACCGGTGATTGCCGAACCCAATTGGAATAGTCCCGAAACCAAAGCCCTTTTTGATCGGGCCTGTGCAGATTGCCACAGCAACCAAACAGTGTGGCCCTGGTATAGCACTATCGCCCCGGTTTCCTGGCTGGTCCAGCACGATACAGAAGAAGGGCGTCAGAAGTTAAATGTTTCCGAGTGGGCACAGGGGAAATATGAGGCCCATGAAGCCGCAGAGACCGTTCAAAGTGGCGCAATGCCCATGCCCGTTTTTCTCATCACGCACCCCGATGCACGGCTTTCTGCCGCTGAACGGCAGACTCTGGCCGATGGATTGACAGCTACATTTGGCCGCTAGCACTACATCCAATCGTGAATATCAGCGAAAAAACGCTTCAACTCGCCATTGAAATCCAACAAATCCCTGCGCCCACCTTTCAGGAACAGCGGCGAGCGGAGTTTATTGCTAAACGCTTTAACGAGTTGAATCTTATCGATATCGAAATCGACAATGTGGGGAATGTTTACGCACGCCGACCGGGTGCTGGTGAGGAGCACCCGGTGATTCTCTCTGCCCATAGCGATACCGTTTTCCCGATGGCCACCGATTTGAGCGTGCGCCGCGCCCCGGGCCGGATTCACGCTCCCGGCATCGGCGATAACAGTCTCGGCGTAGCGGGCCTTTTCGGGCTGTTATGGCAGCTCGATGAGCAACAGATTGTGCTCTCCGACGATTTGTGGCTGGTGGTCAACGTGGGCGAGGAAGGGCTAGGCGATCTCAACGGGATGCGCGCCGTGGTAGACCGTTTCGGTGATGCGCCTCGCGCCTATCTCGTATTGGAGGGCATGGCACTGGGGCAGGTATATCACCGCGGGCTGGGGGTGCAACGCTACCGTGTTACCGCGCAAACTCAGGGCGGCCATTCCTGGGCCGATTACGGCAAACCTTCCGCTATTCACGAACTCGCCGCGCTGATCGCCCGACTGACGAAACTACAACTTCCCAAACGACCACGCACTACCTTCAACGTGGGCGTGATCAGCGGTGGCACTTCGATCAATACCATCGCCGCGCAGGCTTCCTTCGAGCTAGATTTACGCTCCGAGGACCCCGCAGCACTTCAAAGTCTGATCCGCAGTGCCGAAACTCTTTTCGAGCAGGCCAATCGTCCCGGGGTGCAGATTCAAGCCGAAATTATTGGTCAACGCCCGGCGGGAGAAATTTCCCAAAATCATTCGCTGGCGAAGCTAGCTTCAAAGGCATTACGCACACAAGGCGTTCAACCACAATTCAATATCGGCTCAACGGATGCCAATATTCCCCTCAGCCGCGGCCTGCCCTGCGTATGTATTGGCCTGACGCGCGGCGGTGGGGCGCACACCCTGGATGAATATATAGACACTACGCCTTTGCCATTGGGGTTGGAGCAGTTGTTCGCATTGGTAACGACTATTTTCAAGCGCCTCTAAACCATCACCGGGGGGTTATAATACCTGTTCTGTTTATAGTTAATGACT
>CALCSH010000411.1 GCA_937893815.1 uncultured Anaerolineae bacterium
CCCCATATATTCCGGCGGACATCTCCGTCATCGGCTTTTTGCAGTAGAGTCATTATTGTTATTCATAAAAATACCCGCATCTTTACCAGCTTCGTTAGTTCCGATGAGTAGGGTTTCTGCTCCATAGGCAGCGAAAACCCTAATTTGAAAGACATTACCAGCAGAGATTAAGGAGTTTTTGTTTTATGAAGCCACCTCCATTTGAATATTTTGCCCCGAGAACGGTAGAAGAGGCGATCGCGCATCTGGCTGAACACGGATATGATGCAAAACCCCTGGCGGGTGGGCAAAGCCTGATCCCGATGATGAATTTTCGCCTCGCACAACCTGCAGTCTTGGTTGATTTGAATAATATCGCCGACCTGTCTTATATTCGCCCAGGAGAGGCTGGCGGTTTGTCGATTGGCGCTATGGCGCGCCACCATATGGTTGAAAAAGATGCCCTGGTTGCACAGCGAGCGCCGCTGATTAGTGAGACAATGCCCAAGATCGCAACCAGCCAGATTCGCAGTCGTGGAACTTTTGGCGGCAGTGTTTCGCACGCTGACCCCTCGGCTGAACTGGTTGCTGTCAGTGTAGCGCTGGATGGAAAATATAGGCTTGTGAGTCAGCGTGGCGAGCGCTGGGTGCCAGCCAGTGAATTCTTTGTGGGCTTGTTTACATCCGTTCTCGAACCCGATGAGATGCTGGTGGAAATCAGTCTGCCTGCGTTTCCGAGCCGTTCAGGCTGGTCATTGTTGGAAGTTGCCCGCCGACCGCACGATTTTGCCCTGATCGGGGTTGCCGCCGTGCTTACGCTGGATGAAAAAGATCAGTGTCAGCAAGCCAGTCTGGTGTATTTGAGCGCCGGGGATGGTCCCGTGCAAGGCATCCAGGCTGCTGAATTGCTCAAGGGACAGGCACTGACTGCAGATGCCATCCAGGCCGCGGCCGAAACCGCCGCCAGTGCCGATATTGACCCCAGCAGCGATATTCACGCCACAGCAGAATTTCGCCGTCACTTAGCTAACGTACTCACCCGCCGGGCTTTGAAAGAAGCCTTCGAGCGCGCCAAGGGAAACTAGGAGACAACAATGAGCAATTTATTTACAATTTCCCTGACAGTCAATGGCAATGCCTACGAACGCGAAGTGGAACCACGTTTGCTGCTCAGCGATTTTATTCGTCATGATCTTGGCCTGACGGGCACTCACGTTGGTTGTGAACATGGCGTTTGCGGGGCCTGCACGATCTTATTCGATGGGGAACCCACCCGATCTTGCCTGATGTTCGCCGTACAGGCGCACGGCCATGCGGTCATTACTGTGGAGGGGCTGGGCACCATCGACGACTTACACCCCATTCAGGAAGCCTTTTGGGAGGCTCATGGCCTCCAGTGTGGATTCTGTACCCCGGGCTTTCTAACGACTCTGGTTCCCTTCCTGGAAGAGAATCCTGACCCCAGCGAAGAAGAGATCCGCAATGCTATCTCGGGCAATCTTTGCCGTTGTACGGGCTACCAACATATCATTGAGGCAGTTCAGTTAGCAGCAAAGAAGATGCGAGCATAACAGGAGCAGAGCCATGACCAAAAAATTTATTGGAAAAAGGATAAAACGCAACGAGGATCCGCGTCTGCTGACCGGGCAGGCTCTATTTGTTGATGATGTCGAAATTCCTGGTATGCTGCATGCCGCTTTTGTGCGCAGTGATTATGCCCACGCCCGCATCCTCAGTATTGATGTTTCCGATGCTCGACAACGCCCCGGAGTTATAGCTGTTTACACAGCCGAGGATATGGGTGATGAATGGGAGCTTGGCCCTCCGCTGGTATCTCCTCCTCCAACCCTTGAAGATGTGATTTTCCATTCTCGAAGACAGGCACCTTTGGCAAAGGGCAAAATTCATCATGCTGGTGAGGCCATTGTTGTGGTCATCGCCGAGAATCGTTATATTGCTGAAGATGCTGTTGAAGATATTTGGGTGGAATATGAACCCCTACCCGTGGTGGGGGATATTGAAAAAGGCATTCAACCCGATAGCCCTCTCGTGCATGACGATCTAGACTCGAATCTAGCCGCCCATATTCACCAGCGTAAGGGTGATTATGAAGCGGCCAAAGCCAAGGCCGACCTGGTGCTCAAAAGACGGTTTTTCATTGAACGAGGCGCAGCCGTGGCTATGGAGAATCGCGGCATTGTTGCTAATTGGGATTGTCGAAGCCAACAAATGACCATCTGGGATACCACCCAGGCGCCCATTCCGATTCGTAATGGCACCGCTGCCAGATTGGGATTATCGGAAAACCAGGTGCGGGTGATCGCTCCCTTCCTTGGGGGTGGCTTCGGCCCCAAGATGATGATGTTCTACCCCGAGGAAATGCTGATTCCTTGGTTATCGATGAAATTGTGCCGCCCCATCAAATGGATCGAAGACCGACGCGAGAATTTCTACGCCACAACGCAGGAACGCGGCCAAATTCACGACGTTGAATTGGCACTGTCCAGCGATGGTCAGATTCTAGGCTTGAAAGATGATTTTCTACACGATACCGGTGCTTATGACCCATATGGTTTGACCATTCCGCTCAATACACAGAGCCATGTCATGGGGCCTTACACCACCGAGAATTTCTCCTCGGAAATAAAGGTTGTCTTCACCAACAAGACCATCACCACCCCAGTTCGTGGCGCCGGGCGTCCTCAAGGTGTATATGTCATCGAGCGCATGCTCGATCTGGCCGCCAAAGAACTGGGCATTGATCTCATCGAAATCCGCAAACGCAATTTTATTCCACCTGAAGCATTTCCTTACGATCACAAGATCATTGATCAGGCCTTCGTTCCTCTGGTGCTCGATAGTGGCAATTACAAGCCCGTTATCGATAAAGCAGCCGAGATGATCGGGTACGAGGATTTTGTTAAGAACGAACAGCCGCGTTTGCGTGCGCAAGGCAAACATGTGGGTATCGGCATTTTGCCCTTCATCGAGACAACCGGAGTTGGCCCGTACGAAGGTGCGCGCGTGCAAATTGAGACCAATGGCAAAGTCAATCTGGCAACAGGCATCGGTACACAGGGACAAGGCCACTTCACATCTTTTGCTCAGGTTGTTGCCGAACAACTTGGCGTTAAGGTTAGCGATGTGCGCATAGTCACTGGAGATACATCCGAATTTCATTGGGGTACAGGCACCTTTGCCAGTCGAGGCGCGGTCGTAGCAGGCAACGCTATTCATGCCGCCTCAAAGAGGGTCCGTCAAAAAGTATTAAAGCTCGCCAGTAAGGTTCTCGAAACTCCGGAAGATGAACTTGAACTCGAAGATGGTATGGTCCGTGTGGCGGATATTCCTCAGCAGTCGATTAGTCTGGGTGAGTTGGCCGCATTGGCAAATCCCCTGCGCGGCGCCGTAGAGCCGGGCACCGAGCCAGGCCTGGAGGCCACTGATTACTTCGGCCCCAAGTATGGCGCCACCGCATTTGGCGTTCATGCCATGATCCTCGAAGTGGATCCCGAAACCATGATGATCGAGATCAAGCGCTATATCACAGTCGAAGATTGTGGCACAGTCCTCAACCCACTCATCCTGGAGGGTCAAATCCACGGTGGTGTTTCGATGGGCATCGGCAATTCGTACTATGAGCAGTTGCATTTTGACGAGAGCGGTCAATTGCTTAACGCCTCCCTGGCCGATTATCTGATTGTAACGGCACATGAAATGCCGTCGCGCATCGAGATCGGACATATGGAGACCCGCTCCCCATTTAACGAATTAGGCACCAAAGGTGTCGGCGAAGCTGGTGCGATCCCAGTTCCGGCCTGTTTCGCCCAGGCTTTGGAAAATGCGCTGCAGGATTATGACCTTGAGATTCTGGAAACGCCGCTTAGCCCCAATAGATTGTATGAACTTTTGTACAAAAAGGAGTAGTGACGATGAAGCTAGAAGGTGAATACGTCTTTTCTGGAGCGCGTGATACCGTTTGGGAAGTTGTACGCGACCCTGAAGTTCTCTCCACGGCTTTGCCAGGCACTGAGAAATTCGTTTTGGTTGGCGAAAATGAATACGAAGGCAAGATGAATGTCCGCATTGGCCCGGTTTCTGGGACCTTTGGTGGGAAGTTGACTGTTACCACTGCAGTGCCACCGGAAAGCTACACATTAATCGTTGAAGGTACGGGAAAAGTAGGATTTTTAAAGGGTACCGGTGATGTTGTACTTGTCGATCAAGGCGATGATACAACGCTGATGAAATACAGCGGCGAAGTCCAAATTGGCGGACGAGTCGCCAGTGTTGGACAGCGCCTGTTTGACACGGTTAGTAAAAGTATGATCAAACAAGGGCTTGATCAATTGAATACTGTTGTACAAGCACGCACGAAATCGGATTAACTTAAAAGATAAGGCTCTTTGAGACTTTGCGTGGAGGTTCCCAGATTTGGGGGTGTGGCGGGT
>CALCSH010000412.1 GCA_937893815.1 uncultured Anaerolineae bacterium
TGATTACGCACGCCTTCTTCAAGGCGTTGCTCTTCCTCTCTGCCGGATCGGTGATTTTGGGCGTCGAGCGCGGGCATCACCATGCTGCGCACGGACATCACGATCACGATGATCACGACCACGATGAACACCACGAGGAAGAAGTCTTTGATCCCGGCGATATGCGCAATATGGGCGGGATGCGCAAGACCATGCCGGTGACATTCTGGCTGTATATGATTGGCACAATTGCCCTGGCAGGGATTCCTCCTTTCGCAGGGTTCTTCTCCAAAGATGAGATTTTGGCGGAGGCCAATACGCTCAATTTCCCGGTGTATGTTTTGCTGGCAATTGCAGCTTTCTTCACCGCTTTCTACATGGGACGCCAAATCTGGATGGTTTTCTTCGGGAAAGCCCGCCACGAGGCCGCTGAACATGCCGAAGAAAGCCCGCTGATTATGACCGTGCCCCTGATGATTCTGGCAGCCCTCTCAATTTTGGGCGGGGCGCTGAATTTCCCCGGGGTGAGTACACTTACCCATTGGATCGGTCACACCTACGAGACATTCCACCTGCACCTGCACCACGGTGAGTTTAATCCCACGGTGGCAATCACCTCCACGGTACTTGGGCTGCTGGCGATCTTCCTTTCCTGGCTGCTCTATGGGCGCAAGCCCATCGCCGAGGGGCAGGTTGATCCACTCAAAAAGATGTTCGGCCCGATCTTCGTGGGCATGGAGAACAAATGGTGGATCGATGAACTCTATTGGGCTGTGATCCTCAATCCGTATATCGCTTTTGCCCGCTTCCTGGCCGATACCATCGACTGGAAATTCTGGCACGACTGGTTCCACGACTCGGTAGTTGCCAGCGGTTTCAAAGCGATTGCACGCATCTTTGCCGAGCCAATTGATCTGGGCTTTATTGATGCGATTGCCAACGGTTTGGCAGAAGGTACCAAGCTGATCTCTGGCAGCCTGCGCCGCCTGCAAACGGGTTTTGTCCGCAACTACGCCTTATCGGTGTTTATTGGTGTAGTCGTTATTTTGGGTTATCTCATTTTACGATAACGTTTAAACGTTTCAACGTTGGAACGTTTGAACGTTCCAATCGTAAACGGAGGATTTTTGAATATGGAATATCTTTTACACCCTCTAACATTGGTTACATTTTTCCCCTTACTGGGCGTGCTGGTTTTGCTGTTCCTCAAGCCGGAGCAACATAATGCCCACCGCTGGACAGCCCTGGTCGCTTCGCTGATTAATTTTGGCATTTCGATCGTGCTGCTGGCGCAGTTCATCGGCTACGAAAGTATTCAGCCCGGACAACTCCAACTGGCGATCAACATCCCCTGGATTCAGGTTGCCGGGTGGAATATTAGCTATGCCATGGGCATAGACGGTCTGAGCATTTTGCTGGTATTGCTGACCACCTTCCTGACCCCAATTTCGATCCTTTCCACCTGGAATGCGGTCGAGACAAAAGTCAAAGACTTCATGATTTTCTTCCTGATGTTGGAAGTTGGCATGACCGGGGTTTTCCTGGCGCAGGATCTGTTCCTGTTCTATGTGTTCTGGGAATTCACGCTGGTGCCAATGTACTTCCTGATTGGCATCTGGGGCGGCCCTGAACGCATGTACGCGGCAGTCAAGTTCTTCCTGTACACGATGGCGGGTTCCCTGCTGATGCTGCTGGCGATTCTATGGCTGGGCATCTACCAGGGCACCTTCTCGGTACCGGAACTTATCGCCAAAGGCGGCATACCCGCCGACATTCAGATGTGGCTCTTCCTGGCCTTTGCGGCGGCATTTGCGATCAAAGTGCCTATGTGGCCGCTGCACTCGTGGCTTCCCGATGCTCACGTTCAGGCGCCCACTGCTGGCTCAGTCATCCTTGCCGGTGTGCTGCTAAAAATGGGCACCTACGGTTTTATCCGCTTCAATATTCCGCTCTTCCCGGTTGCCGCAGTCAAAGCCGCACCCTGGATGGCATTGCTGGCAGTGATCGGCATCATCTATGGCGCGGCCGTTTCGTATTCGCAGCGTGATATCAAGAAACTGGTTGCTTACTCGTCGGTCAGCCACCTGGGTTTCGTGATGCTGGGTTTATTTGCCATCAACCCTCAGGGTATTCAGGGCGGCATTTTGCAAATGATCAACCACGGTCTGAGTACAGGCGCTTTGTTCCTTTTGGTGGGTATGATCTACGAACAGACTCATACCCGCGATTTTGAAGTCTACGGCGGCCTGTGGAAAGTGATGCCCGTTTACGGCACCTTGACATTAATCGTGACGCTCTCATCGATGGGTTTGCCCGGCCTGAACGGTTTCGTTGGCGAATTCACCATATTGCTGGGCGCGTTTGGCTCCGAGGCCATTGGTTCCCCCTGGTTTGCCGGTTTGTCGGCAATCGGTGTGATTTTGGCGGCGGTCTACATGCTCTACATGTTCCAGAAAATTTTCTTGGGGCCTGAAGGCTCAATTGTCGAAGAAGTCAAGAAACATGGCCATGCGTTGCGTGATCTGAACGCTCGCGAGATCATTACCCTGCTGCCTATCCTGGTGCTGATCTTCTGGATTGGCCTGTACCCCAAACCGTTCTTTGTATTAATGGCCCCCACGGTCGACAAGCTGGTCGCCGCCGTGCAGGCCGCGGCTGTGGCAATGCACTAAAAACACAATAGACCAGGCAAGTTTTGGCATACGCTTCAAAAAAAACGAGTATGCCAAACCTGTCAGGTCTGATTGGGAGATTCTATGACAAGCACTGATTTACTCTCCATCCTTCCGATCATCACTCTGGTTGCCTGGGCCAGCGTCTTGTTGCTTGTAGATGCCTTCAACAGCAAAAACAAGTGGCTCACCCCGCTGCTGGCCGCAGCGGGATTTGCTGTCGCCCTGGGCCTATCGATCAACCAAACAAACGCTTCGTATACCGGTTTCAACAACATGGTCGCTATTGATGGCTTCAGCGCCTATCTGAATGTGCTTTTCGCCTTCAGTGGTCTGGCAGCCATCGCCCTGGCGTATGATTACAACCAGCGCATGAACATCGCCCGCGGCGAGTATTATATTTTGCTAATGTTTTCTGTCAGCGGGATGATGCTCATGGCGGCAGCGACCGATTTGATTGTGGTTTTCCTGGCCCTGGAATTGCTCTCGATTCCACTCTACATTTTGGCTGGATTTGCCCGCCCCAAGCTGGATTCTGAAGAGGCCGCGCTGAAGTATTTTCTGCTGGGCGCCTTTGCGGGTGGGTTCGTGGTTTACGGGGTGGCGCTTGCCTTTGGGGCAACCGGCTCCACCGCACTGATCGACATAGTCGCCGCCATCAACGCCGGTACAGCCGATATGACCTTGCTGCTCTTTGGCGCGGCGCTGATCTTGGTGGGCTTCGGCTTCAAGGTTGCCGCGGTGCCCTTCCAGATGTGGACGCCCGATGTCTACCAGGGTTCGCCGACCGCCGTTACAGCCTTCATGGCTGTGGGCGCGAAAGCGGCTGGCTTTGCCGCCCTGTTGCGCCTGTTTGTGGCAGCCCTGCCCACCCTGTATGATGATTTGTTCCCCATCATGTGGATGCTTGCAGCGCTGACTATGATCTTCGGCAATCTCGTAGCCATTTCGCAAAGCAATATCAAGCGCATGTTGGCATACTCCAGCATTGCTCACGCCGGATATATCTTCATGGCATTGGTCACTTTTGGGCAAAGCGCCATCGCCCCCGACGCCGTCGCCGCTTCGCTCTTTTATCTGTTAGCCTACGCCGTGACCAACTTCGGCGCATGGGCAGTCGTTATCGCACTGGAAAAAGTCGAGGGCAAAGGTCTCGAACTAGAAGATTACGCCGGGTTGGGGTCCAAATATCCTGCGTTGGCAGCCGCTATGTTGGTCTTTATGCTCTCGTTTACCGGTGTGCCCCCCACGCTCGGTTTTATGGGTAAGTTCTATCTCTTCCGCGCCGTGATCAATGGCAGATTTTACTGGCTGGCAATCATCGGCGTGCTGACTTCGCTGATCTCCGCCTACTACTACCTACGTGTGCTGGTCATCATGTATATGCGCGATGGCGATCCTGTCGTTTCCAACAGCAATCTACTCAAACTGACCACCGGCCTGACAGCGGTTGGCACTGTAGTATTGAGTATTGTTTCCACACCTTTGTTACGGTGGGCCAGCCAGGCGGTTCTGAAGTTTTTCTAATTCTGGCCAAATCTCGAAATTGCATGCCAAACCTCGGAGATTTCTTGAAATCTCCGAGGTTTTTGATTCTATGCGATAATGATACCCACACTAATTGAATCTGAATTGTGATTTGTTTACTTTTTTAATGGTGACTCCACTGAAAAAACTACCGTGCAGGTGTTCCCGCCGGAATATATG
>CALCSH010000413.1 GCA_937893815.1 uncultured Anaerolineae bacterium
CCCCGCACACACCCTATTTTTCGGCGTATCTCTGACAAACTGCGTAACATAAATCATTAATAGTATCAAGCGAGAATTCGTGATGATATTGTACGTCAAAGCTGAAGGGGATGCAATGTGCTCTTCGTACCAGTCCGCCTGTGATCGAATTTGCTTCCACAACGCTGTCTGGAAAGCTGTGTAATTAAATATTTGACTCGTTATTTTACGTCTGATATATTAGAGATATACGGTTCTCCGTGAATGTTGTGACAAAAATAACTTGTACGCTGCCTTTTTTTTCGTCATAATTGGGCCTGGTGGGAAGTTCTTTTTTGAGAACGAAACCACACAAAATACGTTGTGATACCCTTGCAAAGAGAAACGTTTGTGGTTGATTTTGCCGCGTTCCGTTCATTCCTGCGCAAGAAAGCGAATTCTTTAGTGCACAGCATATATAGGAGAAAAATATGACAGCAAAAATAATTGACGGCAAAGCCATCGCCAAGAAAGTTCGCGAACAGGCTGCAATCGATGTGGCCGACATGGTCGCAAAAGGATATGCGCCTCCAGGGTTGGTTACGGTTCTCGTTGGTGAAGATCCTGCCTCCGAAGTTTATGTCGGTATGAAACAGCGTATGTGCAAGCAATTGGGAATGGAATCCTTCAGCCATACCTTGCCTGCTGATTCTTCCCAGGAAGAAGTAGAAGCGCTGGTTCATCAGCTCAACGAAGATCCGAAGGTAAACGGCATTTTGGTGCAGTTGCCGCTTCCCGGCCACCTGGACGACGAAGCTGTGCTCAAAGCGATTAGTCCCGAAAAAGATATTGATGGTTTCCACCCCCTCAATATGGGTCGCCTTGCCCAGAAAGGCCGCGAACCCCTGTTTGTGCCTTGTACGCCCGATGGTTGTATCTATCTACTGGATGAGGTTGGCGTGAAAATGGATGGCGCAAATGCCGTCGTTTTGGGTCGTTCCAATATTGTAGGCATGCCCGCTGCTCTGTTGCTGGTCAAACGCAATGCCACTGTGACGATCTGTCATTCTCGCACCAAGAATCTGGCCGATGTCTGCCGCCAGGCCGATATTCTCATCGCTGCGGTGGGCCGAGTTGAAATGGTCAAGAAAGACTGGGTTAAACCCGGTGCCGCCGTTATCGATGTGGGAACGCACCGCATTGAGGATGATACC
Source organism: uncultured Anaerolineae bacterium (assembly GCA_937893815.1). GTDB lineage: Bacteria > Chloroflexota > Anaerolineae > Anaerolineales > UBA11858 > NIOZ-UU35. The sequence continues at coordinate 1,173 of CALCSH010000413.1, forward strand.
AAAGAAAAGGGTTATTACCTGACCGGTGATGTAGCCTACGAAGAAGTAAAAGAAGTTGCTGGCTGGATTTCCCCCTCCCCCGGCGGCGTTGGCCCGATGACGATTGCCATGCTCATGCGTAATACCGTGCGGGCGGCCAAGATTGCTCACGGATTGATTAAAGTTTAAACAAGGATATTAGGTGATTTGTGATTAGGTGATTAGGAGCCAGATAGCCGAACTCCAATTACCCAATCGCCCAATCGCCCAATTACCTAATCGCCTAATTACCGAACACCAAATCACTCAACCCAAAAAAGGAAACTCCCCATGTCCCGATACAGAAACGCAAAAATTGATTTTACCCCCGTGCCGCTTGAACTTCTCCAACCTGTCCCCTCCGATATTGATATTGCCCAGGCTCAGCAGCCCAATATCAAAAATGTTTCCAAAATAGCCGAAGAAGTGGGTATTCTTCCCAGCGAATTGGAACTCTACGGCAACCACAAAGCTAAAGTTCGCCTGGAAATTCTGAAGCGCCTCAAGGATGTCCCCGATGGCAAATATATCGATGTGACCGCTATCACCCCCACCCCGCTGGGCGAGGGTAAATCCACCACCATGGTCGGCCTGAGCGAAGCCCTGGGCGCTCATTTAGGCAAGAACGTCTTCACCGCCATCCGCCAGCCTTCACAAGGCCCAACCTTTGGCATCAAGGGTGGCGCAGCAGGCGGTGGTTACAGCCAGGTTGTCCCCATGGAAGATTTCAACCTGCACCTCACGGGTGACATCCACGCCATTACCGCCGCCAACAATCTGCTTGCCGCGGCCATTGACACCCGCATGTACCACGAATCCCGCCAGAGCGACGAAGCTCTCTTCCGCCGCCTGTGCCCCGCCGCCAAAGACGGCAGCCGAAAATTTGCATTGCCCATGCTCAAGCGCCTCAAGAAACTGGGCATTGACAAAACCGACCCCAACGATCTGACCCCCGCAGAAGTTTCTCGCTTCGTACGCCTCGATATTGACCCCGAAAACCTGACCTGGCGACGCGTGGTCGATATCAACGACCGTATGCTGCGCGGCATCACCATCGGAACCGGCCCTAAAGAAGGCGGCTTTACGCGTGAGACTGGCTTCGACATCACCGTTGCCAGCGAAATTATGGCAATTTTGGCGTTGACCTCCGATCTGGCCGATATGCGCGAGCGCTTTGGCAGCATTGTTATCGCCACCAGCAAGGCTGGCGAGGCCATCACCGCCGAGGATATCGGTGTGGCTGGCGCGATGACCGTCCTGATGAAGGACGCCATCATGCCCACCCTCATGCAGACCCTGGAAGGCACGCCCGCCTTCGTGCACGCCGGGCCGTTTGCCAATATTGCCCACGGCAACAGCTCCATCGTCGCCGACCGGATTGCCCTCAAGCTGGCTGATTACGTGGTCACCGAATCGGGCTTCGGCGCCGACATCGGCATGGAAAAATTCTTCGATATCAAATGCCGCTACTCCGGACTGGTTCCCAGTTGTGTGGTGTTGGTTGCAACCGTACGCGCCCTCAAGATGCACGGTGGCGGCCCCAAAGTGGTTGCTGGCGCACCGCTGGCTCCCGAATACGTCGAAGAAAACCTCGAATTGCTCGCCGCCGGTATCCCCAATCTGGCCGCGCATATCGAAAATGCCAAGCGTTTCGGTATCCCCGTGGTTGTAGCAGTCAACAGCTTCAAAGACGACACTTTAGCCGAGGTCAACCTGGTGCGCGAAGCCGCCATCAAAGCCGGTGCTGAAGATGCCGTCGTCACCCGCCACTGGATGGAGGGCGGCAAGGGCGCCAAGGCCCTGGCCGAGGCCGTCGTCGCAGCTTGCGAAAAACCCAGCGACTTCAAGTTCCTTTACCCGCTCAAGGGTACCAGCATCAAAGACAAAATCGAAACCATCTGCAAGAAAATCTATGGCGCCGATGGCGTTGAATACTCCCCCGAAGCCGAAAAGAAGATCGCTCTCTACACCAAACTGGGCTTCGATGAATTGCCCATGTGCATGGCAAAGACCCACCTGAGCATCAGCCACGATCCGCTGCTCAAGGGCCGCCCCACAGGCTTCACCGTGCCGATCCGCGATATCCGCGCCTCGGTGGGTGCAGGCTTCCTGTATCCGCTGCTCGGCGAAATGAGCACCATGCCCGGCCTGCCCACCCGCCCTGTTTACTACGATGTCGATCTCGACCTCGAAACCGGGCAAGTTACCGGCTTATTCTAGGCATATCAAACCTCAACCATCAAGAAAAAGTGGCTGGCAAAATGCCAGCCACTTTTTCACTTTTCGTGACCAGAAAACGGTATCGGGTATAATCAACAAAATATAGACGGTCCGTTGATTGGGTATCCGCAAAAATCCTGATCATGCCATCATCAACCGATTTCAAACTTTTTACATGCGAGAAGGAGCCTCTATGACTTCTCATTCCCTAAATCTGGACAAACTCAAACCCATACTCGAAAAATACACCCCCGACGGACGCGCACAGTTGCTCCCGGCGCTGTGGGAGGCCCAGGCCGCATACGGCTACCTTGCAGAACCGGTGGTTGCCGCCATTAGCAAAGCACTGCGCGTACCTTTCGCCGAAGTGCATGGCGTGATCGAGTTTTACACCATGTTCTACAACCAACCCGTTGGGCACACATTTGTGCGTGTCTGCGTCAGCCCGATATGTACGCAACTGGGCGGTGAGCAAATTCTCGACTCGGTTTGCGGGCATTTTGACGTTCAGCCGGGAGAGACTACCCCCGATGGCAACTATACAATTGAAGCTGTAGAGTGCCTGGGATTATGCGATCACGCGCCTGCCGCTTTGGTAGGGGATATTCCGCTCTCGCTCGAGGTGGCGGAGGCCCCTTCAAGTTGGGTGCCGTCTCCCCAGGCGGTATCGCTAGGGAAAGTCTCCGGCGAACCGCGTTGGCTGACCGCCCGCTGCGGTGCCATCGCCCCCACGGATATCAACGCCTTTCAAGCCCACGGCGGCTATGCTGCACTTAAGAAAGCCCTCGGCCAGATGCAGCCTGCCGATGTCATCGCCGAGGTCGAAGCCTCCCAACTTTCGGGTCGCGGCGGGGCAGCCTTCCCCACCGGCTTGAAATGGAAGTTTACCGCCGGAGCCGCAAACAATCCGAAATATATTGTCTGCAATGCCGACGAATCAGAACCTGGCACCTTCAAAGACCGCGTCCTGATGGAAGGCGACCCCTTCTTTATTCTGGAAGGCATCACTCTTGCCGGGTATGCCATTGGCGCAGAGAAGGGCTATATCTATGTGCGCGGCGAATATCCACGGGCGCAGAAAACCCTTCAAACCGCCATTGACAACGCCCGCCGGGACGGCTTCCTTGGCCAGAATATCCTCGGCAGCGGTTTTAGCTTTGAAATCGAATTGCGCTCCGGAGCCGGGGCGTATATCTGCGGTGAAGAAACAGCCTTATTCGAGTCAATTGAAGGCAAGCGCGGCTACCCGAGGCTGAAACCGCCCTTCCCCACCACCAATGGTTTGTTCGACCAACCCACCGTGATCAATAATGTAGAAACCCTGTGTACCGCAGCCTGGATACTTGCCAACGGCGCGCAAGCATATAAATCTGTCGGCACCGAAAAGTCGCCGGGCACTAAATTATTTTGTCTTTCTGGCGATGTCGCCAATCCAGGAGTCTATGAAGCGCCCTTTGGGATTTTGATGAGCGACCTGATTGATCTGGCCGGTGGTGTTGTTGGCGATGTGCAAGCGGTTTTGGTGGGCGGTGCGGCGGGCTCCTTTGCCGGACCAGAGCAGCTCGATGTGCCCCTGAGCTTCGAGGGACTTTGGGACGCTGGCCTTTCGTTAGGCTCCGGCGTCGTCAATGTGGTTAACACCGAGCGCGATTTGCGTATCTATTTGCTCAGTCTGGCACATTTTTTTGCCCACGAATCGTGCGGCAAGTGCTTCCCCTGTCAGTTAGGCTCTCGACGGCAATTAGAAATTCTTCAAAAAGTTGCTGCGGGGAACGCCACCAAGGCCGATCTGGCTGCCCTCGAGGATGTTGGTTTCGCCATGACACAGGCCTCTCTTTGTGGCCTGGGCCAGACCGCGGGTACGGCTATCCTCTCGGCTTTGCAGAAATGGCCAGAGATTTTTAGTCATCAGTAGTCAGTATCCAGAAAACTGAACACTGAACCCTGGATACTTTCCCATGACAAACCCTGGTGCCATTCGCTATACCTGGCATGAATACCACGACGGCTGGAAGCAACAAGACGGCGAAGTTATTGAAGAAGCCATGATTTCGCTGTACGTCAATGGCACCGAATTGAGCAGCATCATGGCTACGCCAAAAGAGCAAGACCTTTTGGCATTGGGATTTCTCTATAACGAAGGTTTGCTGGAAACCCTGGCAGAGATTGAGATTTTGCATATCAGTCAGGCTGGTTGCTGTGTAGATGTATGGCTCAATCGCCACTTTGAAAAACCCCGGAGAGTTATCATCACCTCCGGGTGCGGTGGCGGAGTAACCTTCACAGATCCCGCTGTGGGCATTGAACCTTTAGAAAGCAATATTCGGACCACGCCTAATCAACTGCGTGATGCTTTTCGCCAGTTGCAACCGCCCAATAGTTTATACGCCCGCTCACGCGGCGTGCACGCGGCGGGTCTGCTCGATACACAAAGCGGGCAAATGCTGGCTATAGTGGAAGATGTAGGCCGTCACAATACCATCGATAAATTGGCCGGAGCTTGCCTGAAACAGAATATCGACCCACGCGGGCGGGCGATACTTTCCACGGGGCGTATCTCCTCGGAGATGATGCGTAAAGCTGCCCACATGGGCTGCCCCCTGGTGGCATCTCGCACCTCGCCAACATCGATGTCCGTCGAGATGGCACATGCCTGGAATATCACGCTGATCGGCTACGTGCGGCAGGGAAGCCTGCGGGCATATAGCTGTCCGGAGCGTTTAGGACTAACCTGAGTCCAAATTTCTACTCTCGGTAGTATTACAGAAATGACTCTACTGCAAAAAACCGATGACGGAGATGTCCGCCGGAATATATGGGGGTGGTAGCTTCGCCACCACCCCCATATATTCCGGCGGGAACACCTGCACGGTAGTTTTTTCAGTGGAGTCAGAAATGTTCATCAAAAGCGAGAATTTTATGACCGAAGAAAATATTCAACTTACCATTGATGGAATACCGATCAGCGTTCCCAAAGGGACAACGATTTTAGATGCCGCCCGGGAAGCCGGTATCGACATCCCGGTGTTGTGCTATTTTGCCCATACCACCGCCAACGGCTTGTGCCGCTTGTGCGTGGTCGATGTTGAAGGCTCGCGCGTTTTACAGGCCTCCTGTGTGGCGCAAGTTCAGGAAGGCGCTGTCGTCCATACCAACTCTGAGAAAGTCCAACGTTCTCGCCGCACAATTCTCGAAATGCTGGCCTCCACAGTGGACCTTTCTGAAAGCCCTGAACTGCAAGAGATGGTGGTGGAATATGACTGCCACCCGGAGCGTTTTGAGAACGGCAAAAAACGCCAGCCAGAGATCATCGATGATAACCCGGTCTATATCCGCGATTATTCACAATGTGTCTTGTGTTGGCGCTGCGTGCAGGTTTGTGCGGATGATGCCCAATTTACCTATGCCATCAATTTCAGTGGACGCGGGTTTGACACACAAATTGCCACCTTCTTCGATAAACCGCTGACAGAAACATCCTGCGTATTTTGTGGCAACTGTGTTGGCGTTTGCCCCACCGGAGCGCTCAAATCGAAACGCGAGCACCTGCTGGAACAAGGTGTCGCTCCGGACCAGATTTTTGAATTGACCCGCCTACAGGGCAAAGGCAAACGCTCTATAGGCGGCCCGCACCTGGATCGTCAATACCAGAATGCAATGGAACGCGAATAACACGGATTTGGCAGATTTCCGCGGTTTTCTTGTTTGATCCGCGTAAATCCGTTGTATCCGTGGCTGCGTTCTATTGGAATGAATGGAGAACACTATGCTAAAAGCTGATCGCGTTGTTCATACCACCTGCCCCTACTGCGGTGTGGGCTGCCAGCTCGACCTGCATATCCGCGAAGATTTGATCTTCCGGGCCGAAGGTCGCTACGATAATCAGGTTAATTTCGGCCAATTATGCGTCAAGGGTCGTTTTGGCTTTGATTATGTCCACGCTGCGGATCGTCTGCGCAAACCGCTGATGCGCAGCAGCCGCAACGAAGCCCTTCAACCCACGAGTTGGGATGCGGCCCTCGATACGGTCGCCAAGCGACTGATCGATACCCGCGACCAATATGGGCCGCGCAGCGTGGCCGTGCTGGTATCGGCGAAATGTACCAACGAAGACAACTATATCCTGCAAAAGTTTGCTCGCGCTGTGATCGGCACCAATACGGTTGATCACTGCGCCCGTCTCTGACACTCCAGCACTGTGGCCGGTCTGGCCACTACGTTAGGGTCTGGAGCAATGACAAACGCCATTCAGGATATTCCCGAAGCGGATGTGATACTGGTAATCGGTTCGAATACGACGGAAGCTCACCCGGTGTTGGCGCTGCAAATGAAGAAGGCTGTTCAGTCGCGCGGCGCCAAGTTGATTCTGGCCGACCCGCGGCGAATTGAACTGGCAGGCCTGGCCCACTTACATATGCGCCAGCGCCCCGGCACCGATGTCGCTCTGGCAAATACTATCGCCCATATTATTATTGCGGAGGGTTTACACGACGCTGAATTTATCGAAACACGCACCGAAGGCTACGAAGAGATGGCCGCGGCAGTCAGCGAATGGACTCCCCAGCATGGCGAGCAAGTAACGGGTGTTCCGGCAAAAGATATTATCGCTGCGGCACGGCTATACGCCAATGCCAAATCCGCTTCGATTTTCTGGGCAATGGGCATTACCCAACACACCACCGGCACCGACAATGTCAAGGCGCTGGTCAATTTGGCCCTGCTGACCGGCAACGTTGGACGCCCTGGAACCGGATTGAATCCCCTACGCGGACAGAATAACGTTCAGGGCGCTTGCGACCTCGGCGGGCTGCCCAATATCTTCCCCGGCTACCAACCCGTGACCAGTGAAGATGTGCGCCGTAAGTTTTCCGCCGCCTGGAACGTGCCTTACGAGAATCTCGATGCCCAGGTTGGGCTGACGATCACTGAAATCATGGATGCCGTCTTGGACGGTGAAGTTCATGCTCTGTACGTGATGGGCGAAAATCCCATGATCTCTGACCCCAATCTCAACCATGTGCGTCAGGCACTAGAAAAGATAGATTTTCTAGTACAGCAAGATATTTTTCTCAACGAAACAACCGAGTTCGCGGATGTCGTCCTGTCAGCAGCCAGTTTTGCTGAAAAATGGGGCACGTTTACCAGCACAGAGCGCCGTGTGCAAATGGTTCGTCCGGCCTTGGCTGCACCCGGCGAGGCACGCCCGGATTGGAAGATCATTCTCGATCTGGCACAACGCATGGGCGCCGATTGGTCATATGATAGCGCCGAAGAGATCATGCAAGAAATCGCCGCCGTCACCCCGATTTACGGCGGAATTTCCCACAAACGTGTAGAGAAATTGGGCGGAATCCAGTGGCCCTGCCCAACCCCCGACCATCCCGGAACACCGTATCTGCACAAAGATAAATTCTCGCGCGGTCTGGGGCTGTTCTCTCCGGTGGAATTCAAAGAGGCCAAGGAATTGCCCGATGCCGATTATCCGCTGATTCTCTCGACAGGCAGGGTTCTCTTCCATTGGCATGGCGGCACAATGTCGCGACGCTCTCCGG
>CALCSH010000414.1 GCA_937893815.1 uncultured Anaerolineae bacterium
CGTCTGGAAGCGCGCAACATTCCGGCCTACTCGCACCGCCCGTCGCGCTCGCTGCGTGACGAACCCGCTACCCAAACCCTGCTGACGCTGGCGGCGCTGGCACATCCCCAATGGGGTTTGCTGCCCTCCGAGTTTGACCTGACCTATGCTCTGATTCAGGCTATCGAAGGTCTCGATCTGGTGCGCGCCCGCTTGCTGACAGGCATCGTCTACCGCAAGGGAAAACTGCTGCCCTTCGAGCAGATTCGCCCTGAGATGCAGGAACGCATCACCTACGTGTTGGGGAATGCTTATGAGGGGCTGCGTGTCTGGCTGGCGGAGTATATCCACGAGACAGGTGAAGAACTGGATCATTTTCTCAGCCACATCTTTGGGGAGCTGCTCTCCCAGCCGGGATACGGCTTCCACAGCGATTACGACGCGGCTGAGGTCGCCGCCAACCTGATCGAGTCGGTGCGCAAATTCCGTTTGGGCGTGGGCGAGCGCCTGGAGACCGAAGGCACTCCGCTGGGCAAGGAATATCTCGAAATGGTCAAGGACGGCGTGATTGCGGCGCAATATCTCTCCCCCTGGCAGACCGAACCCGAGGACGCTGTCTTCCTGGCTCCGGCAACCACCTTTCTGATGCGCAACCGCTCTGCCGCTTACCAGTTCTGGCTCGATATTGGCTCACGCGGCTGGCACGAGCGCATCCGCCAACCCCTGACGCACCCCTATGTGCTCAGTCGTCAGTGGGATTTAGCCCGTCCGTGGAGCGATCTCGACGAACTCGAAGCCAGCCGTCAATCACTGCACACCCTGATCACGGGCTTAATCCGTCGCTGCCGTGAGGGAATCTTCCTCGGAATCAGCGCGCTTGGCGAGCAGGGTTATGAGCACAAGGGGCAGTTGATTAAGGCATTGGACCGAGCCTTACGGAGTATTTGAAAAAATATTGAAAGTTACAGGTTAAAGGTTGAGAGTTAGAACCTGTAACCTTCAACTTTCAACCTATCACTGAAAAAAATGACTGATTTCACCCCTCGACCTGCGCAAGAAGCCATCTTGCAATACCGCCACGGCACAATGGGCGTTTCCGCCGTCCCCGGCAGCGGCAAAACATGGACGCTTTCGCGGCTGGCCGCGGATTTAATTATGAGCGGCGCGCTCGATGAAAATCAGGAAATTCTGATCGTCACGTTGACCAACTCGGCGGTGGATAACTTTGCCGCCCGCATTGACGGCTTTCTGGCCGAGGCTGATACGCGCCCGCTGCTGCCCTATTACCGCGTGCGCACGCTGCACGGCCTGGCGCACGATATTGTGCGCGAGCGCCCCGAACTGGTCGGGCTGGATGCGGCTTTTCAAATTATTGATGAGCGCGAAGCCGACCGCATCCGCAATCAGGTTGCGAATGCCTGGCTCAGCGAGTATCCCTACGAGTTGGATGAATATCTCAATCCTGAGTTAGACGACAGCCGTCTGGATTGGGTGCGGCGTGAGCAGTTGCCCAAGTTGATGCTGGGCATCGCCCTGAGTTTTATCCGCACAGCCAAAGATATGCAGCGCAGCCCGGATGAAATTGAGCAGCAACTTGAGAATTTACCGCTGCCACTGCCGCTGGCGGCGATGGGTGCGGCCATGTACCGCGATTATCAGCGCGCACTGGCCTACCGCGGCGCGGTGGACTTTGACGATCTCATCCGCCTGGCGTTGGCGGCCCTGCGCAGCGACGATGATCTGCTGGCCCGGTTGCAATTTCAGTGGCCGTATATCCTCGAAGACGAAGCCCAGGATAGCAGCAAATTGCAGCAAGAAATTCTGACGCAATTAGCCGGGCCAGCTATGAATTGGGTGCGCGTTGGCGACCCCAACCAGGCCATTTTCGAGAGCTTCACCACGGCCAACCCCAAATATCTGCGCCAGTTTGTCGCCCAGGCCGATTACCCCCGCAACCTGCCCAACTCCGGGCGCTCTACGCAGAGCATCATGGATTTGGCGAATTATCTGATTGACTGGTCGCGGGACGAGCATCCCCTGGAAGATGTGCGCAACGCCCTGGCAGAGCCGTATATCGAACCGACCCCGGCGGGTGATCCGCAGCCCAATCCGATCGATCAACCCGAGGCGATCCATCTGGTCGAGACGAAATACAGCGCCGATGCTGAAATCCAGGCCGTGGCCGATTCACTGGAACGCTGGCTGCCGGAGCATCCCGATGATACCGTGGCCGTGCTGGTGCCGCGCAACACGCGCGGCTTCCTGCTCAACGATGAATTGCGCAAGCGCGGTATCGAACCTGTGGATAATCTACTGCGCTCATCCAGTTCCACGCGCCAGACGGCGGGTGCGTTGGGCAATATTCTGGCGTATCTCTCCGACCCCGGCGCGGCGCGCAAGATGGCAACGGTCTACCGCGTGTGGCGGCGGGCAGAACGCGAAAACGCGGATGCCTGGGCGATTGTCGAAGCGACGGCTAAAATCCTGCAGGGCTGCGCGCATGTCGAGGATTTCCTGGCGCCCGCACCGGGCATGGATTGGCTAGATTCGCTTGGGGAGCAAGTAGACTCCGTAGAACTGGAACAACTCGAAGAATTCCGTGCCATCCTGCGCCACTGGCAGAAAACCATCGAGCTACCCATTGACCAGATGGTTCTGACACTCTCCCAGGAAATCTTCACCGAACCCAATGATTTGGCGATTGCGCATAAATTAGCCGTGCTGCTACGACGCCTGCACATGTCCAACCCCGAATGGAATCTCCCCGAACTGACCAGCGAGCTGGTGGTGATTGCCAAAAACGAACGCCGTTTTCTGGGCTTCAGCGATGACGATTCGGGCTTTGACCCGGAGAAATACCGCGGCCAGGTGGTGATCGCAACCATCCATAAGGCCAAGGGCCTGGAGTGGGACCGGGTGTATTTGATGTCGGTCAATAATTACGATTACCCATCGGGAATGGCCTATGACAGCTATATCTCTGAGCGCTGGTTTATCCGTGATCGCTTGAACCTGGAGGCCGAGACACTGGCGCAGTTGCGCGTGGCTTTCGGCAACGATGCTTACGAGTGGTACGAAGCGGGCGCGCCGACTGAGGCAGCGCGTCTGGAATATGTGCGCGAGCGTCTGCGGCTGCTGTATGTGGGCATCACGCGGGCGCGAAGCGAACTGGTGATCACCTGGAATTCAGGGCGCAATGGCGAACAGCAACCGGCGATTCCGTTGGTGGCGTTGCAGGCGTTTTGGAAGAGTAAAGGAGTGTGGGAGTAGGTAGTATGGGAGTCAATAACTTGCAACCTTCAACCTGGTACCTGCCAACTGGTTTTGTATTCAGTCAATCGAGTCTGCAAGATTATGTGGACTGTCAGCGGCGGTTTCAGTTGCGCTATATTCAGCGGCGCGCCTGGCCCGCACTTGACACCGCTCCGGCATTGGAAAGCGAACTCTTTATGCAGCGCGGGGCGCAATTCCATCATCTGGTGCATCAATACCTGTTGGGGATTCCGGTGGAGAAGTTGGCGCGGCAAATTGAAGGGGATGAGATGTTGGTGCGCTGGTGGATGAATTTTACAAGCCTGACAGGTTTTGGAAACCTGTCAGGCTTCAACGCTCGGCCCGAAATTAGTTTATCGGCCCCATTAGGGGGATTCCGGCTGATGGCGAAGTATGATGTGATTGTCCTCCCCCCCAACGCTTCTCCCAGTGGGAAAGGGGAACGCGTAACGATTTACGATTGGAAGACTTCGCACAAGCGGCCCAAGCGCGAGTGGTTGGAGAAGAAATTACAGACGCGGGTTTATCCCTATTTGCTGGCGCGAGCGGGGGCGCAGTTGAATGGAGGGCCGCCAATTGAACCGGAACAGATCGAAATGATTTACTGGTTCACGGATTTTCCCGACCAACCGGCGCGCTTTGCATATAATACCGAACAATTTGCCGCCGATGAAGCCTATCTCAGTGGGTTGATTGCGGAACTCCAGAGCCTGGGTGATGGTCCCGCCCTGCTCACCGAGGACGAATATCGCTGCAATTATTGTCCCTATCGCTCGTTGTGCAGCCGCGGTGATAAGGCTGGGCTGCTGGTTGAGATGGGTGATTTCGGTGAAGTGGAAACAGGGTTTGAATTCGAATTCGATTTTGAGGGGATTGGAGAAATTGAATTTTAACGCAGAAATGCAGTGGCTGAGTTGTCCCTTTATACTTTCTGACCCCAAGAATAGATATTGTTATCACGAAGGCGCAAAACGCGAAGGCCGAGATTTTTTGCCAATTTCGCACTTTTAAAACTCTGCGCTCTCCGCGTTCTCGGCGGTGAAGGATTTTTGCAGTAGAGTCTTAAATGCAACGCGGAGACGCAAAGTTTGTTCTTACGATCACTCTGCATCTCCGCGTCTTTTCGTTAAGGATTTCGACGATTAAGCAGTTGCGCTTTTCCCGCGACGGAACCAGGTGCGCCATTCTTGATTCTCCCAAACCACCAAAATCGGGGCGGCGTTGAAGATCGAAGAATAAGTTCCACTGAAAACACCGATCAGTAGCGTGATGACAAAGTGACGTATGGTCTCCCCGCCAAAGATACTCAGCGCCAGCAGCGTGAACATCACGGTGAGTTGGGTGTTGATCGAGCGCGCAAGAGTCTGCACGATAGACTGATTGACCAGAGTTTCGTACGGCATGCGGCGATATTTGCTCGAATTTTCGCGGATGCGGTCGAAGACGACAATGCTATCGTGTACGGAAAATCCGATCACGGTCAGCAAAGCCGTCAGAAAGAGTGAGTCAACTTCCCATCCAAAAATCCTGCCAAAAATTGCCGCCACACCAATCACCACGGCGACATCGTGCAGCATGGCAATAATGGCACTCACACCATAGCGAAAAGCATGAGAAACACCGCGGAAGGCGTAGGTAATATACAACATGATCGCAATCGCGGCTAACGCAACCGCACCAGCCGCACGCGTGGTGACTTCTTTCCCTACCGTTGGTCCAACGCTATCAAAGCGCAAAACAGTGATCTCTCCGAATGCGCCGCGTAATCCTACTAAAAGCTGATCGCGCGCCTCGTTATCGAGGAATTTTGAACGCACCACCAAAACATCTTCGCCCGAGGTTTGTACGCGGGTGTCCCCCATCCCCAAATCCGCATACAGGGCAGAAACACCCTCTGAAGACGGCGCGGCTTGTGTGAATTGCACTTCCAGTAAACTCCCTCCGGTGAAATCAATCGCCAAAGGCAGACCCCAAATAATCAGGGCAACGATCCCCGGCAAAATAACTACCAGGGAAATCGCAAAATACAAATATCTACGTTTTACAATATCCATCATGATTTTTTCTCCCATGCTCTCTCAGTTTTTATAAACCAAACCATCCATGTCGATCAGAGAGCTTGATATTATCCATCACAATATGTAAATACGTGCGCGTGACGGTCACCGCCGTAAAGAGGCTGACACCAACCCCGAGCGCAAGCGTAACCGCAAAGCCTTTGATAATGCTGGCTCCAAATGCACTGCCAAACCAGAACAGAATCGCACAGGTAATCAGGGTTGAAAAATTTGAATCACGGATGGACGGCCATGCTCGATTCCAGGCCAAATCTATCGCATTATGCAATGTCTTGCCCAGTTTCAATTCTTCCTTCAGACGTTCGAAAATCAAAACATTGGCATCCACCGCCATGCCAATGCTCAAGACAAAACCGGCAATTCCCGGTAATGTAAGAGTCACAGGGATGAGTTTAAAGAGAGCAAAGGCTAGCAAGGCATACGTAATCAGCGCGAAATCAGCCAACACACCCGGCAAGCGATAATACAGTGCCATAAACAAGATTACAATACTCAGTCCAATGGCGCCTGCTTTCAAACTTTTCTGCAGCGAATCCTGCCCTAATGTGGGGCCGATAGCTCGCGTTTCGATAACTTTTAGAGGAACTGGTAAAGAACCATAGCGCAACTGCACTGATAATTTGTTGGACGATTCTTGATCAAAGTTCCCTGAAATTACACCTTTGCCACCGGTAATTGGCGAATTAACCCGCGGTGATGAAATTACGATTTTATCCAATACGATCGCCAGGTAATTACCCACATTCTTAGACGTGTAGTCGGCAAAAATCTTGCCACCATCACTGGTAAGTTCAAAAGCCACTTCATATTCTTTCAACTTACTAATCGTCACCCCTACATCTTTGAGTTCAGCACCCGTCATAATTGTATGCCAGGTTTGCTGCGGCTCCCCAGTGCTGGCATTCGCGTCTCCTGGTTGCGCAGAATCCGCACCGCTTAGCACATAATCAGTTTGAATAATTGTGCCTGCTGGCACCGGATTCGTGCCCATATCCACAAATTCAAGCAAACCAGTTTCTTTTAGGGTGCCTAATGCCTGCTCAGGATTTTGTTCGCCGGGCAATTCCACCACAATGCGGCGATCACCGGCTTTCTGCACAGTCGCTTCTCCAACACCCAATAATCCATTGACACGATTTTCGATGATCGTACGCGCCGTATCCATGGAATTCGGGTCAAGCACTGCGTCGGCTGGCACATCGGCCTCCAACAAGGCCTGCACACCACCTACCAAATCCAAACCTAAATGGGTGAAGATTTCGCGGCCAAAAATCGTGGAGTTTTCAGTTACCACGACCCAGACTGCTCCTGCCAGTAGAATGAGTATGAGGACAAAGAATTGATAATATCTTCGTTGTTGCATATTTCACCTTTCATTAAGGAAACTACTTGGAATTTTCGCTTTGATCAGAATTCTCTGATACGCAAAACATGCTGATTATACTCCTGCGAAGTATTACTGTCGATTATTCATCAAAGATCTTTGATGAGTGTTCTGTGTGATTTTTTGCGCCAATCAAGTGCAGTCTCTTTAGGAACTGCCGTGAGAAACCCCAGATTTAGGGGTATAGGGCGTGCTCCGCACGCCCTATACCCCTAAATCTGGACTACT
>CALCSH010000415.1 GCA_937893815.1 uncultured Anaerolineae bacterium
GTCGGCCTGATGCCTTACGACCGCGATTGCGGTGGGGATGTAATCGCTTCCTACGAAGCGGGCGGAGCGCGTCTGGCGCAGGCCGTGCCCGCGGGCGCAAAAGTTTACTGGTGGGGCGGCCTGTCGGCAGTGCCGCTGCTGTATATTCCCGAGGTACAGATTTACCCCGCACAAATCAATGATGGCTACTCGTACCGGCTTTCGGGTGATGCGGATGAACTCGAGCGATTTGGCTGGTGGAGCCGGGAATTGGCAGAGAAGTGGCTGAACGAGGCCGATGTGATTCTGATCGAAGCGCGGCAGTATGGTGGTGTTGCCACCGGTTTTGCCGAGAGCGCTGCCTTCGATGAAGTTTCACCCACGCCACCGATGATTCCGTGCCGCGCCAATTCGCCGATCCATATTTTTATTCGTCAGAAATAGAGTTGTTTGATGCGTATTCTGGTACTGATTTACGAATTTCCGCCAGTGGGCGGCGGCGGTGGGCGCGTGGCTGAAGATATTTGTCGCGGGTTGGCAAAACGCGGCCACGAGCTATTGATTTTGACATCGCATTATAAGGGCTTGCCCTATCTGGAGAGGCGCGACGGAATGACGATTCGCCGCATCCCTGTCGGGCGGCGGGTACCCTTCAAGGCGCATTTTGTCGATATGCTCGGATACGTACTGGTGGGTTTCTTCGCCGGGGTGGTCAATATACTGCGCTGGAAGCCGGATGTGATGCATGTCCATTTTGCAGTGCCCAGCGGAGCGCTGGCCTTGCCGTTAGCTATATTGACGAAAGTGCCTTATGTGCTCACGGCTCATTTGGGCGATGTGCCCGGTGGCGTACCCGATAAGACCGAACGCTGGTTCCGCTGGATTTTTCCACTCACCCCACCGATCTGGAAAAGCGCTTCGCGCGTCTTTGGTGTCAGCGAGTTCACGCGTCAACTGGCAAAAGAGAGTTATGGCATTGATGGGAAAGTGATTCCCAATGGCGTTGATCTGGAATTGCTCAACCCCGGTGAAATTGCCCTCAATCAGCCGCCGCTCATTCTCTTCGCCGGGCGATTTGTTACCCAGAAGAATCCGGTGCAGGTGGTGCGGGCGCTGGCTGGGCTGCGCCATCTGGCGTGGAATTGTGTGATGGTCGGCGATGGTCCGCTGCGCGCGGCTGTGGAAGCCGAAATCGAGCGCCAGCAGCTTGGCGAGCGTTTCACGCTCACCGGCTGGGTCACGCCGGATGATGTCATCGAGTGGTTTCGTCAGAGCGATATTCTCTTTATGCCCTCGCTCTCGGAGGGGCTACCGGTGGTGGGGGTGCAAGCCTTGGCGATGGGTCTGGCGATTATCGCCAGCCGTGTGGGTGGCTTCATTGATCTGGTAGTTCCCGACCGCAACGGATTCTTGCTTGATAATCACAGTCAGACCACTGGTGTCGCCGCACTGAAAGGATTGCTTTCTGAGCCGCAAAAATTGCTGGCCTTCCGCCAGTTCAGCCGTCAACATGCGCATAAATTTGACATCACCCAAATTGTTGAAGATTATGAAGAAGAACTTTTGCAAATAGTTTCAGACTAGGATAAACGGGGATGAATATGAATACCGTTAATGCCAGAATTTTTATCAGGCTCGCAAGAGAATTTACCACAAAGACACGAAGTCACAAAGAACCGACAAATTTTTCTTCGTTGTGTCTTCGTACCTTCGATGCGATATTTTTTGATGCTGCGAACTCTGTTAAGCGCGCCGCCTCGGAGGCAGAGTCCTGAATGGGCGCTGAATCGACTCGCAGCCGAGAACGAACTTCCAACCCACCGTTGGTTGTCCTGGGTTGGGATGCGGCCACCTGGGATTTGCTCACCCCCTGGGTCGAACAGGGAAAACTTCCCCACCTGGCTAACCTGATGAAAAATGGCAGCTATGGAGCCATTAGCTCAACTTCATTGCCCGTCAGCCCAGCGGCATGGAGCACAATCATCACGGGGAAAAATCCGGGCAAGCACGGTGTCTTCGACTGGTTCGCCCGCAATCCGGGCAGCTACGACGTTAAGTATGTGCATACCGGGCAAATCAAGGCCCGCCCAGTATGGGAATATTTCAATCAGGGCGGGCAGCGGATCGGGGTTTTCAACCTGCCAATGCTCTACCCGGCTGTCTCGCTGGAAGGTTTTATGCTTTCGGGGCTGGCCGCGCCGGATGGGGCCGCGCAAGGCTTTGCGTATCCGACAGACTTGTTGGATGAGTTGAGCAGGCAGGTGGGGCCGTTTCAACATGCTGAGGCTGAAGTGTACAAATATGGCCGTGAAGCGGTTTATTTGCAGAGCATGCTTGATTTGCTGAACTATCAGCGCCGTGTATTGCGCTATCTTGTTGAGCAATATCCCTGCGACGCCTATCTGCTGGTTTTCATGCAAACGGATCATGCCCAGCACAAATTTTGGCGCTATCTCGACCCCACGTATCCTGGATACGATGCCGTCTATGACGCCCAATTTGCAGATGCCATCGAACAAGTTTTTCGTGGTGTGGATGATTTTCTCGGCGAGTTGTTGACCCTGTTAGGCGATCACGCTAATTATATGGTGCTTTCCGATCATGGCAGCGGGCCAGTGCATGGCATTATGTATATCAACCGCTGGCTGCAAGAGATCGGTATGTTGCACCTGCGGGATGATTTCTCGACGCGCCTGAAAGTCTGGCTGGCGAAAACCGATTTAATCGGGCGCGCTTACCGTCTGGTGAGCAGGCTCGGGCTGGGGAAAATTGCCAATCTAGTTTCTAAACCGGCGCGCAACAAAGTGGTTAACTCTTTTATTGGTTTTGAAGATATCGATTGGACGCTCACCAAGGCCTATGCCCGCGGCGCGTTTGGTCAGATTTTTGTGAATGTAGTGGGGCGCGAATCCCAGGGGATTGTCTCGCCTGGGGCAGAGTACACGCAGGTGGTAACCGAGTTGATGGCCGCGTTGGAGAGTTTACCCCACCCGCAGAGCGGCGAGCCCCTGATCACAGACCTCCGCCGCCGTGAGGATTCTTATCAGGGTGAATATGTCGAACAGGCTGCTGATATCATGTTTTCGATTCAAGGTTATTTGTATCAGTCTTCGATCAAGATGGGCTTTGATAGTGAGAGCATTCTGGGTCAATCGGAATACGAAGATTCGGGCAGTCACCGCCCTAATGGAATTGTGGTGCTTTCCGGGCCGGGCATCCGCTCTGGGGTACGGCTAGAGAATGCCCAGGTCGCCGATATTCTGCCCACCATGCTGGCGTTGGCGAATCTACCGATCCCCGATGATCTGGACGGCCACCCGTTGGATGAAGCCTTTACCGACGAACAATGCCAGCGCATCCAGTTTGTACCCGCCGAAGAACTTAATTCACCCGCAGGCCCCTCACCCGATCTGGTAGGCGCAGAATTGGCAACTGTGGAAGAGCGACTGCGTGGCTTAGGCTATTTGGGATAAAATTTCACTTTGAAGCAGTACGAAGTTTTGGGTCTCTGGGAATCCCCTAAATCTGGGGTTTCTCACGGTAGTTCCTAAAGCCCCGAAGTTTTTCTTTGTGAATCTTGGTGTTATAACGCTTGATCCCCGTTATTCGGGGCAGGTTGTAAATGAAAACGAAACCATCATCAAAAATAATCAAATCCCTGCGCTGGGGCGGCACGCTGATTACGTCGGCTCTGTTCATTTGGCTGCTATGGAATCAAGATTGGCCGACGATGTGGCTGACGCTGCGCCATATGCAGTTTTGGATTTTCCCACTGGCTTTCGGATTGTATTTTCTGGGTGTATTGTTTAATGCCTTGCGCTGGTATATGCTGTTGCGTGCCCAACAGATCAATGTGAGTTTTGCGGAAATCCTGAAAATTGTTTTGGTTGGCAATTTCGCTTCTAATTTTTTACCTTCGACGATTGGCGGTGACAGCGTGCGCATTCTCAGCGCGGCGCGTTTTGCCGGATGGGGGTTAAGCGTGGCCTCGGTGGTTGTAGACCGCGTCCTTAATATGATTGTGATGCTGACATTGATGCCAATTTCCCTGGGGGTGGTGAAAGCGGCAGGTATGTTGAAAGTAATGCAATCGGCCGGGAAATTGGCGATCTCGGGTGCAGCACTGCCCGCGTTGATCGAGAAAATTCGCCGTTTGGCATTCCACTGGCTACGGCAAATCTATGATGCGGTGATGGTATGGCGCAATCGTCCGGGCACTGTTTTGTGGGCCTTTACTTTTTCGTGGGCTGCTCGCATGGTGGTTTATTACGGCGTGTGGGTGTTGGGGCAAGAGTTACACATCCAAGCTAGTTATATGCAGGTGGTTGCCATCGGAACCATCACGTATGTGGTTTCGCTGCTGCCGATATCGGTTAACGGCTTGGGATTGCGCGAAGTCACCATGTCGGCGATGTATATCCAACTCGGCGCGAGCATTGAGCAGGCATCCACCCTGGTAATGTTGACGCGCTTTATCTTGATGATTGAAACCCTACCGGGGGCACTATGGATTTCGGAGATGCTGACGCAGGCGAAGTCAAAAAAATCATAAACACGCAGTACGGAATTGTCTGTTATTCTGATTGAGGTAAAAACGGAGCGGTATGCAAGAAAATTTTCTTGCATACCGCTCCGTTTTTAAACCCAAAGCCTCACCAAGCGATCAAGATAAGCAGGCATGAATTTTGCAAGGTAAATGTTGAGTGTGAGGCGATATAAGTTCGTTATAATCTGTTTGACAGACTGTTTTTACGCTTTTACCAAACGAGCTT
>CALCSH010000416.1 GCA_937893815.1 uncultured Anaerolineae bacterium
CTTCTGTGATATTTTCGGGTACAATACTGGATAAGGAGTTGCTGCTCTATGGCAGAACAACCAAAAAGAATTATTGTGATCGAAGATGAGCCGGATACGGTGGAAATGTTTGCCGAGATGATGCGCCTGAGTGGGTATCAGGTGTTAAAATCATATGGCGGTTCAGCTGCCTTTGAATTCATTTCCACTGAGATGCCCGACGCGGTTGTGATGGATGTTATGATGCCCGATGTGTCAGGTTTGGATTTATTGCGCCAGTTGCGTTTGGACCCCAAGGTGGCGCATATACCGGTTGTGATTGTCTCCGCGATGGGTTTACCCAAAGATATTCAAGAAGGCATGGATGCCGGTGCTTCGGTTTATTTGACCAAACCGGTCACTTATCAGGAGTTGAGTAGAGCGGTTCGTGAAATTTTGTAAGGGGATGTTTTAAATAAGTGGGCGTGCTTTCGAAACTGGAAGTGAGATAATGTCAGTTGTTCGGGCCTTCATAGCTGTTGATCTGCCATCCGATCTTCAGGAACGTTTGGCGCAGGTTTCTCAAGAATTATATGCTGAGATGGGCGATGCCCCAATCCGCTGGGTAACCGCGGATCATATGCATCTTACGCTCAAATTCTTGGGTGATGTATCGTTGAATAATCTGGAAGTGCTGACGAATATTCTGCGCAAGGAAGCTGCCGAACGCGAAGAAATGGTGATCAGTCTGGGTGGTGTGGGCGCCTTTCCGAAGTTAAGACGGCCGCGTGTCGTTTGGGTAGGGATTGAAGCCCCGGATGAAATGATGTTTTTGCAGCGTGGTATTGACCGCCAAACCGCTCGTGTGGGCTATGCCCGTGAGCCGCGCGAATTCTCTCCGCACATTACCTTGGGACGCGTTTCGCGCAATGCCTCACCCGGTGAGGTACGCATGATTGGAGATGTGCTGGGCGCAAAAAAAGTCGGTTTTTTGGGAGTTGCGCGCATCACTGCGGTGCATTTATATCGCAGTGATTTGCAGGAAAGTGGTGCCGTTTATACTCGCTTGTTTTCTGCTCCGCTGGGTAGTAGTTTATCGTGAAATTAGATTTGTGAGGTGTGTTTGGATACTTTAGAACTGGCTTATACGATTGTGGATGCTCTGGAAGAAAAAAAAGGGGAAGACATTCTCATCCTGGAGATGAAAGATGTTTCTTTGTTAGCTGATTATTTTGTAATTTGCTCTGGAACCAGCCCGCGCATGATTGATGCTTTATCGAATGCGGTGATTGATGTCGTCAAACAAAGCCATCAAATCAAGCCGCGCGTGGAGGGATCATCGCATGCGGGGTGGATATTGGCCGATTATGGTGATGTGATTTTGCATCTGTTTTCACCCGACCGCCGGGAGTATTATGGATTGGAAGAGCTTTGGCAAGACGGCAGAGTTGTGGTCCACTTGCAATAAAAACTGCAGATTGTGTTGATCAAAAAACGGGTGCACGCAGTAATTTCTGCTTGCACCCGTTTTTTTGCTTGAACGTTTTTATTCAGCGTATTCGAGGTAGGTAATCCCCCCGAAACGCCGGGCACCCCAGCCGACGGTGCCATCCGGTAGTTCGACCAACCACCAAAGATCATCACCAAGTTGAAGCTCTTTATGCACATCGAAAAGATACCCGCGGCGCAGTGCGCCAACAACATTATCTTCATGTGTTGTCGGCCGGGAGCGAATGCGCAGTGCGTTATAACCAACTCGCAAAAATGCCTTCTTGGAGGTTTTTGGCTGTGCCATTTCAGCAACAGGGATATCTTCTTCAGGCACTTCAATTGGGCCAACGGGAATCACCTCAACGGGTTTTTCTTCTTCAGGGGTGTCATCGTCGGCGATTTCCCATTTTGCGAATTTATAAAATTCTTCTTTGCTCATATTGACGCGGTTGATATCGATGCCCGATGTCGCCACGCCAAATTCGCTGCCGCGAGCGTTCTTGTCAGCGCTGTATTGCCACATCCACCAATCGTTCCACGGACGCGGACGGTAGATGGTGTTGGCCTTGTCGGCCCAGGGATGAGTCATCGTGTCGCTGTAGGCTGCTATCCATAACTTGTAGTTGCTGGCCCAATCGGGGCTGCCAACATTGGGATTCCAGAAGGTGGCGCGCGTGTATATGACGGCCTTTACGCCCAACTCGCTCTCGACGATATCAAGAAATTCTTTCAATTCTTTTTGAAAGCGGGCCTGGTTGGCATTGCCCGGATTGTGCTCAATATCCACAGCAGGGGGCAAATTCCATTTGACCGATTTGAGTAAATTGCAGAAATAGCGTGCCTGTTTGGTGCCATCGAAGTGTGGGTAGAAGAAATAATAATACCCACAAGGGATGCGGGCGCTAAATTTCTCTGCATTCTCGCGGAAGCGCCAGTCTGTGTAGCTGGCGCCGTTATTTTTATCGGTGCCGCCAGATTTTATATACATTCCCAGCGCTCCTGCACCGAGCATTTTGGCTGCGTTGATATCTCTTTGCCAGGTGGATACATCAATAACGGGTTCAAACATGGCTGCCTCCAGTTGGGGTCGATATGCTCATCCTCAGCGCAGCGTGTTCATTTATGAACACGTTTGCCCGAGTTATTGTGAAACCAATAATCTTAGCATAGCAAAGAAGCTTGATGCCGTCAACGATCAATTTTGGATGAAATCTATCCGAAAACTAGAGCGTGCCTTTATACATGCCGCCATCCACGGCGAGCATTGCCCCGGTGACATAACCTGCTGCCGGTGATAACAGGAATACGGCGACGTTGGCAAATTCCTCGGGGCTGGCCATGCGCCCCAGTGGACAGTTTGCCATCTGGGTTTGCATTTCTTCTTCGAACGTTGTGTGGTTCGTTTCTGTACGATACTTCATCAATTCATAAACGCGCTCGGTTTCTGTCCAACCGGGCAATATGGAGTTGAAACGGATGCCCTCATGGCCGAGTTCCAGCGCAAGAGTTTTGGTCAGTCCAACAGTGGCCGCGCGGATGCTATTCGAAAGAATCAATTTTGGAATGGGTTGTTTGACGGAGTAGGATGTCACCGTAAGCACACTCGCCGCAAGTGATTCTCGCAGGTAGGGCAGTGCGGCGCGAATCAGACGCATGTGGCTCAGAAACGAGAGTTCAATGGCCTGCTCCCAGGCCGTATCATCAAAAGATTCAAAACTTCCTGCGGGCGGGCCTCCGGCGTTGGTGACCAACAGATCGATGCCGCCCATTTGAGCGGCGCTATCTTCCACGAGTTGCTGGCAGAATGCGGGATCTGCCAAATCTCCTGGGCACGCGAAAACCGGCGTTTGCGCCTCACCCACCAAACGCTGCAGCGCTTTATCTAATTTCTCGGGATTGCGACTGTTGATTGTTACCGCACAGCCCTCATTTACGAGTCCGCGCGCTGTGGCAAATCCTAACCCGCGGCTGGCGCCTGTCACCAGGGCGCGTTGTCCTTGAAGGTGTAAATCCATAACGACTCCTCCGTCGATGTACCGCCCAAAGCGGTTCTTTTCGTCAACGATTAGATTTTTGACCGCGATGGGGTAATTGGTGATTCATAGCCCATGCTGTTAATGTCTTCGCCGGTTTGACATCTTTCGGGAAGCACACATAGTATAATTGATGCCATGAAAGAGACAAGAGCCTGGATTCTAGTTTTAGGTATCCTGCTGATAGTAGGATGGGCCGGTTTTTCGGTCGTCGGTGCTGTGCGCGAGATGACGGGCAGTGTCCGTAATACAACTGAAGATGCTCTGCGCCCGATAACCGATATGACCGGAGGATTAGCAACGCAAGTGGTTCAATTCTTAAATCCTACACCCATGGTGTTGCCCGATCCGGTAACGATTATCCGTGATGTGCGCACAATTGCTCGGCTGGAAACCATTCAATATTCGATTGAAAAAGTAGTCACAGCGGATAAAGGGCAGGGGAGTCTTGAGTTTCTCTTTGGCGATCAGCTAATTTTCGTGGCACACGGCGTGGTGATTGCCGGTGTCGATTTAGGCGATCTCACCGAGGATGATTTCTCGCTGGACGGCGGCGTTTTGTATATGCAGTTACCCCCGGCTGAAATTTTTATTGCCACGCTGGATAATGATAAATCGTATGTCTATGACCGCGATACCGGGTTGTTCACCAAGGGTGATATCCATTTAGAGACAGCCGCTCGTCAGGTAGCCGAAGACGAAATTGAGAACGCTGCGCTTGAAGATGGCATACTGGAGCAGGCCCAGATCAATGCTGAGGCCTATCTGCTGCGCTTTTTGTCCGCGCTGGGATATTCGGATGTGGTTTTTGTAACGGAGTAGTTGGTCTCGATTGATCTCGTTAGTTTTTAGTTATGACTCTACTGCAAAAAGCCGATGAC
>CALCSH010000417.1 GCA_937893815.1 uncultured Anaerolineae bacterium
CCGGAACGGACACAGCCACCCCGGTGGTTCTGCGCCCTACGCCACAGGAGACCCCACAACCCGTGCTGCAAACCCCGGGGGTAACACCCGCTCCTGATGAAAAGAATCAACCTCAGGGCGAGTCCGCTGGTCTTGTTGGGGGACAGGACACACTTCGTACATTGGAAGACGCGATTGTCCCGGTCAATGACATGCTTGAACTGGCTGAACGCCTTGGTGGGCAGGAAAACGTCCCCCTGACAGTGGCTGCGCCTCCGATGTATCAAATCGGCGCACAAGATGTGATGTGGTTGACCAACGTGGATACCAACGAGAGTTTTCAGGTGAATGTCACCTTGCAGTACGTCACGCCGCATGTCTATTTTTGGGTTGAAAACGGGATAAAATACGATGCCGATGAATTGGCGCTGCTGGTTGAAACCTTCGAAAGTGAAATTTACCCGCGCGATCGTGAATTCTTTGGCAGTGAGTGGACGCCCGGTGTGGATAACGATCCGCATTTGTATATTATTTTTGCCAAAGGCTTAGGTTCTGGATTGGCGGGTTATTTTTCATCTGCCGATGAGTATCACCCACTGGCGCACGAATACTCGAATGCGCACGAGGCTTTTGTACTTAACTCGGATAACCTGAATTTATCGGGCGATTTTACCCTGGGGGTTCTGGCGCACGAATTTCAGCACATGATTCACTGGTATCGCGACCGCAACGAGTCATCCTGGCTGAATGAGGGTTTTTCAGAGTTGGCCGCCTTTATCAATGGGTATGATGTTGGTGGTTTCGATTACTCCTACACCAGCAACCCCGATTTGCAACTCAACGATTGGCCGAATGATTCAGGCGCTACCGGCCCGCACTACGGAGCCGGATTCCTCTTTCTCGATTATTTTCTCGATCGCTTTGGCGAGCAGGCCACACAAGCGTTGGTTGCTCATCAGGATAACGGCATGAGGAGCGTGGATGCCGTACTCACCGAATTGGATATCATCGACCCGCTCACGGGGCAGCCGATCACCGCCGATGATGTGTTCGCCGATTGGGTGTTGGCATCCTATCTGCAAGATGAGCACATCAGCGATGGACGCTATACCTATCATAATTACCCCGCCGCTCCATCGCCATCGGTGACAGAAAGTGTGTATAACTGCCCCTCGGAGCAATTAACGCGTGATGTCAGTCAATACGGCGTCGATTATTATCGTATTTCTTGCGCTGGGGAATATAATTTGCATTTTGAGGGCAGCGTGCAGGTGGACGTGCTGCCTGCCGACCCGTATTCGGGCGAGTATGCCTTCTGGTCAAACAAGGGTGATGAATCGGATATGACCCTCACGCGCAGTTTCGACTTGCGCAATTACAGCGGCCCACTGACCTTCGCCTATCGCACCTGGTACGATATCGAGACCGATTATGATTATGTCTATCTTGAAGCCTCGCTAGATGGTGAGCAGTGGGAAATTCTCAACACGCCCTCCGGCACCAACCTGGATCCTTCTGGGAATAGCTATGGTTGGGGCTATAATGGCCTTTCCAGTTTCGATGGTGGGTGGATTTTGGAAGAAGTGGATATTTCACAATTTGCCGGTCAGCAGGTGCAATTACGATTTGAATATGTAACCGATGCCGCCGTTAATGGAGAGGGATTTATGCTCGATGATATTGCCATCCCCGAAGTGGAGTACTTTACCGACCTCGAGGTGGATTCGGGCGGTTGGGAGGCTGCCGGCTTTGTGCGTATTCAGAATCAACTCCCCCAAACGTTCCGGCTGGCGATGATAACGGTTGGTGATATAACGGAGGTCAAGCTGATCCCTGTGGGCTTGGATAGCTCGGTAGATATCCCCGTCACCATTGGCAGCGATATCGAAGAAGTTATCTTTGTCGTTTCGGGAACCACTCGCCACACTCGTCAGCGTGCGGCCTATCGTTTTGAGATCACGCGTTAACCAAAGACGGGTGTTTGGCGTATTTACCAAACACCCGTCTTTTTGGGATTTGTTTCCTTATGCCGGTTTTCGCAAGGTGGCGAGTTGATCTTCCAGTTCGGCACGTCGCGTTGATGCCGCTGTTTTGACATCATTCTGGATGCTTTGGGCGCGTGACTGAATCTGGTTACGCAGTTCACCGCCTGATGCAGGAGTCAGCAGCAGGGCAATCGCTGCGCCGAGCAGCCCGCCGACCAAGAATCCAACTAAGAAGTTTGTGACCCGCTTCATTTGTGCTCTCCTTTGTTTCAATTATTCGCTTCGCAGATTTCCGAAGTCTTAACATCTTCTCTCAGTATTATAATTGACAAACGCACCAATGGAGGCATTATCGATGCAACATCCATTTGAACAAATTCCGGCGCATCTGCGACAGCGCGTGTTTTGGATTTTGGTCGTGCTGACGTTGCTTGTGGAGACGGTTTTGAGCATCACGGGCGCGCCACTGACCACGAACGCAGCCCCCGCGGGCATTGTATCCTTTGAGTTCGCGACCACCACCACCGGGGCAGAGAGCATTTTGGCCAGTTGGGGCGTGGTTGCCCGCGAACGGGCAGCCTTCGTTCAGGGGCTGGATTTCCTTTTTATCCCGCTGTATGTCGCTGCCATTGGCCTGGGTTGTATCATGGCTGCAGATGTACTCTCGCGTAAGAAATGGCGGGTGGCCGCCATCGGCCGATGGCTGGCCTGGGGATTGGTTTTGGCCGGGTTGTTGGATGTGATCGAAAATATCGCCTTGCTGGTAATGCTCTTCGCAGCACCCGCTCAACCCTGGGCCTGGATCGCCGCCCGGTGTGCCGCCTCCAAGTTTGCACTGGTTATTCTCGGGTTATTCTATGCGCTTCTTGGTGGCGTGGTCTATGG
>CALCSH010000418.1 GCA_937893815.1 uncultured Anaerolineae bacterium
TAGATTTTCCATTGGCGTGTTTTTGGTCTGCGAGAAGTAACCCTCACAATCGAAGACTCCACTGAAAAAACTACCGTGCAGGTGTTCCCGCCGGAATATATGGGGGTGGTGGCTTCGCCACCACCCCCATATATTCCGGCGGACATCTCCGTCATCGGCTTTTTGCAGTAGAGTCATCGAAGCAATAGTAAATTTGGCCTTGTTCACCATTTTGAACTGTGTAGGTGGTATGCGGACGAAAGTTTTTTCCAGCACAGGTAGGGCAACGGTGGTTGAGTATGCTCATTGATTATCACTCTTCAGAACAAATCCATTTTTCGGTTTTATGATTCCATCTGCTGCCTGACGGCGTAGACTACCAACTCGCGACGATTTTCGATGCCAAGGATATCCATCATGTTTGAAATATGCACCCGTACTGTTGCATCGGCGATGTGCAATACCTCTGCAATTTGCTGATTTGTAAATCCTTTCCCCATCAGTGCAAGCACATCTTTTTGCCGCCCGGTAAGCGCCTCACCAGCCTCCGGGCGCTTTTCTGTCCCAGTGTGCGCCACCCGAACGGTATGCATCAACTTGGCGGCGATCTTCGGTGGCATAAAAGCTTCTCCCGCATTCACCGTACGGATAGCCTGAAGCAATTCGGCTCGCTGGGCGTTTTTGGTAACATACCCCAATGCGCCTAATTGCACAGCTTGCAGAATTTCCGCTTCTTTGTCCACGCTGCTGAGAACCAGAATACGAATTTCTGGGAATACACTGATTAAAGCCCGGATCGTTTCCAACCCACTCATCTCCGGCATCATCAAGTCCATTAGCACCACATCCGTCTCAACCAGGGGAATCAAGCGCAGGGCTTCCTTTCCGTTGGCTGCCTCACCTGCTATTTGCATATCAAAGGCAGCCTCTATCGCCATCTCCAGCGCATTACGCATAAGCGGATGATCATCCACAATAAAGACGTGTATGGTTTTCATGGGCTAAAACCTATTCCTCAAGTTTGGCAGTTTGGGAGTTATCCAAGTCGATTTGCACAAGGATCGTGGTCCCCGCGCCGGGCGACGAGTCAATCGTCAACGAGCCTCCCAGGCCTGAGGCGCGTTCGGTAATATTTCGTATTCCCATACCACCATTTTTATTTTTGATTTGTTCTGGCGAAAAACCGCGACCATTGTCACGCACTTTCAACACAATTTTATATGGCGGGCTAGTAATAGAAACTGAAATAAAATCCGCATGGCCGTGTCGTACCGCGTTATT
>CALCSH010000419.1 GCA_937893815.1 uncultured Anaerolineae bacterium
TGACAGTGTCAAGCTACTAAGCCTCGAACCGAAAGAGGCTGAACGAAGAGAGAGTGTAATGAAAATTCCTCAAAGCAATCAGCAAAGCATTGATGCCCCAATATTTCGCAAACTTTCTGATGATCAGCGAAAACGAATACACTTTGCAAGCTTGGAAATTCTGGAGCGAACAGGCGTTCGTCTTCATTTGCCTGAAGCGGTCGACTTACTAAAATCTGCCGGTGCCGATGTGACCAGCGATACCCATGTACGCATTCCAGCGGGGCTTGTCGAATGGGCGCTCAACGCCGCACCCAAACGGGTCGTACTGGCAAATCGTTTCGGCGAGCGCGTGATGCCTTTGGAACGTCATAATGTTTTCTATGGCCCCGGCTCCGATTGCCCGAATGTGATCGACTTTAACACCGGACAACGCCGCCCTGGCACATTGGCTGACATCGCTGAGGGCATACGGGTTTGTGATGCCCTCCCCAATATAGATTTTATCATGTCCCTCAATCTCGCTGGTGATATGCCACAAGAATATGCCGACCTGTATCAAATGCAGGCCATGCTCACCAACTCAACCAAACCGATCCTATTTGTGACCACCGAATTCGAGGGCAGCGTCAAAGCAGTGGAAATGGCCGAAATCGTCGCCGGTGGGGCCGAGGCGTTGCGACGAAATCCGCAATGCGCGCTGTATATCAACGTTACTGCGCCATTGGTACATAACCGGGAAGCCCTGCAAAAATTACTCTTCATGGCCGAAAAAGGATTGCCAACTACCTACACACCGGTTGTATTACGCGGTGCCAGCGGCCCGATCACACCCGCCGGAGCGGTGGCCTATGCCAACGCTGGTGAGCTGGCCGGTTTGGTGATTGCCCAACTCAAACGACCGGGCACACCCATCATCTTGAGCGGCGGCACGCAAGATATGCTCGATATGCGCACTATGCTGGATATTTATGCTGCACCGGAGAATCGAGTATTATGCGTGGAAATGGCCCATTACTATGGGTTGCCAATTTTTGGATTGGGTGGTGCCTCCGATGCGAAACTGCCCGATCAACAGGCCGCTGCCGAAATATCCCTGTCACTGCTGACGGAAACCCTGGCAGGGTCGCACCTGATTCACGATGTTGGCTACCTCGAGGGAGGGCTGACCAATTCCATCGAAATGATCGTCATGGCCGACGAAATCATCCATTGGGTGAAACGGTTTATGCAGGGTACTCCCGTCAATGATGAAACTCTGGCGCTGGATTGGATTGATCAAGTCGGTTTCGACGATGATTTCCTCAACCTGGATCACACCTTCGAGCATTATCGCCAGGATTGGTACCCCGCCCTGCTGAATCGCCAAAATCACGAAGGCTGGTCAAACGCCGGGTCGCTCAGCTTGCGACAGCGCGCCCAGAAGCGTATCCAATCCATTCTCGATGAACACCATCCCGCCCCACTCCCAGAAGATATCGCCCAGGGACTGCAATCCATTATTGATCAGGTTGCTGGGAAGTAATATTAGCTCACTGCGATATAATACTACCCAGGAGAAAAATAAAATGGAAGAACGCGTTCAAAAAATTATGGCCCAGGCTGGAATCGCTTCCCGCCGGGCTTGCGAAAAAATCATCGAACAAGGGCTGGTCACGGTCAACGGGCAACGCGCCACGCTGGGTATGAAAGCCGATCCCGAGACAGATCGCATTGAAGTCAAAGGCGAACCGATCCGTAAATCGGAAAAACTAGTCTATATCGCCCTCAATAAGCCGCGCGGAGTCATTTCAGCAGTAACCTCGCCCGACCCGCGCCTACGGTGCGCGATCTGATCGAAATCCCTGGACGGCTCTACCCGGTAGGTCGCCTCGATATCGAAAGCGAAGGGCTAATTTTGCTCACCAACGATGGCA
>CALCSH010000420.1 GCA_937893815.1 uncultured Anaerolineae bacterium
GACGGCATTGATTCCGGCCTATCAGAAAATCTGGCATTGGGATGACTCGATTTTGGGCGGCGCGGCCAGTTTCTTGACCATTCATAATATTGGCTATCAGGGCGTTTGCGATATCTCGCATTACGATTATCTCGGTTTGCAGTGGGGCAATTTTACATCGGATAAATTTGAAGATCACGGACGCGTCAATTTTCTCAAAGGCGGCGTGCAGTATGCCGATATGGTCAATACCGTCAGCCTAAAATATGCCTGGGAGACGCGCACCCCGGCGATGGCCTATGGCCTGGCCCCCTATCTCAACGATAAAGGCCAGAATTATGTCGGCATTCTCAATGGGGTGGATTACGATGACTGGAACCCGGCGGTGGATCGACTCATCCCGGCGCAGTACACGCCCGAAGATTTGTCGGGCAAAAAAGA
This sequence comes from uncultured Anaerolineae bacterium, assembly GCA_937893815.1. Taxonomy (GTDB): domain Bacteria; phylum Chloroflexota; class Anaerolineae; order Anaerolineales; family UBA11858; genus NIOZ-UU35. The sequence goes on from CALCSH010000420.1 coordinate 421, forward strand.
ATGCAAACGGGCTTTGCAGCAGCGCTTCCAGCTCGAAGAAGATGACACCATCCCTGTGATGGGCGTGGTCAGTCGCCTGGCCGATCAGAAGGGGCTGGATTTGCTGGCAGCGGCGATGGATAGCATCCTGACGAATATGCGCGTGCAATTTGTATTGCTGGGTTCTGGCGATAAAGACCTGGAACGATTCTTCAGTGATCTACCGCAACGATTCCCCGGGCAGGCGGGCAGTTTGATTGGCTACGATAATGAAGTTGCCCACTGGATCGAAGCGGGGTGTGATCTATTCCTGATGCCCTCGCGCTATGAACCCTGCGGCCTGAACCAGATTTATTCGCTGAAGTATGGCACGCTGCCCGTTGTGCGTGCCACCGGCGGCCTGGAAGATACAGTGGAGCAGTATGACGAAGCCAGTGGGGCAGGCACCGGCTTCAAATTCTCTGAAGCCAGCGCGCATGCGGTGTATTACACCGTGGGTTGGGCTGTGAGCACCTATTATGACCGCCGCCAAGATTGGGATGGAATGGTGCAAGCCGCCATGAGTCGGCGCTTCTCCTGGGAAGATAGCGCTCGTGAATATGTGAAAGCCTATCGCCAGGCGATTGATACTAAACAAGCTTTATAGGTTAGGACTTACGCAACTCGATAAAAAATAGCCTGAAAATAGGTGTGTGGGGGCTTCGCCCCCCCTATTTTCAGGCATTCTCTTGCACAAGTGCGTAAGTCCTATAGTTGTGTCTGTTTGAGTGAGGAGCCATTTGAATGAGAAAGAGTAAAAAGCGATATGGAATATCATGATGAATAAAGGCATTTGGTACGGCATTGGTGCCTATGTTTTGTGGGGTTTCTTCCCGATTTACTGGAAACTAATTCACAGTGTCCCACCGCTGGAAATTATCGGTCACCGCATGGTGTGGTCGTTTGTTTTTGTAGCGCTGATCATCACCGTGCGCAAAAGCTGGCGCGGTTTTCGCCCGGTGATCGAAAATCGCAAGCGCGTTTTTATCTACCTTGGTTCGGGCTTGCTCCTGACGGTGAACTGGTTGGTGTATGTGTGGGCGGTCAACAGTGGTTTTATCGTTGAATCAAGCCTGGGCTATTTCATCAACCCCCTGGTTAATGTCATGCTGGGAGTGGTGTTTTTGCGTGAGCGCCTGCGCCTGTGGCAATGGATTCCGGTCGGGTTGGCGGCACTGGGCGTGCTCTACCTGACGGTCAGTTACGGCTCCTTACCCTGGATTGGCCTCAGTCTGGCTTTTTCGTTTGGATTCTATGGTTTGCTCAAAAAGACAGCGCCCCTCAATTCGACTCATGGATTTATGCTGGAAACCGGGATCATGTTTCTCCCGGCTTTGGGGTTATTGCTCTATTTGCAATTTGTGGGGAAAGGCGCTTTTGGGCACCAGTCTGCCTCCACGACCGCATTGCTGGCCCTGGCGGGTGTGGCGACCGGTTTGCCATTGCTCTGGTTTGGCGTAGCCGCCCGGCAGATTCAGCTTTCGACCCTGGGATTGTTGCAATATATTGCCCCAACGCTGCAATTCTCAATCGGCGTGCTGATTTACGGAGAAGATTTTTCTCAGGCCCGCGCTATCGGTTTCGGTATCATCTGGATGGCTTTGATCATCTATTCGCTGGAAGGTTTTGTTCATCGCCGCTATCTTCGTACCGCACAACCCGTGGCGGCAGATTAAAGACTTCACTGAAAAAACTACCGTGCAGGTGTTCCCGCCGGAATATATGGGGGTG
>CALCSH010000421.1 GCA_937893815.1 uncultured Anaerolineae bacterium
ACCCCCATATATTCCGGCGGGAACACCTGCACGGTAGTTTTTTCAGTGGAGTCTCCTTTAGATTTGCGAAAAACGAAAACGTATCGCCAACATCGCGTTGCCTACGTTCCCGATCCAGGGTATTTCAACGCAGATTGCGCAAGATAAAATATCCACCCAACACAATCAGCCCGACCGGCCAAATATAGTCAAATACCGGCATTAATATTTGCGACGTGAGTATCCCCAGCAAGAATAAAACCAACGCCGGGATGAATGCCCAGGTCATACGTCCGGTGGGATTGGGCAAGATACCAACCAACGCAAAAGTGGCTGCTAATCCAAGAAAGAGCATAAAGCCGGAATCGGCGACAAAGGCATCGGCAACCGTGATCACAGCCAGCGTTGTCAAAACGCCCGCCGGAATAACCGCCCACCACATTTCCTGATTGACGGCATAAACTGCCCAAAACCCCACGGCGATGCCGCCCAAGAAAATCGCGCCACCCCAATGCCCGGTGAAACCAGAAAAAAACTGGTCACCCAAGATCAACACCGCCAGCCCTAGCAAACTCAACCCAGGGATTAACGGCCACCACTGTGAGCGGTCGCTGCTGTAAGCAAAAAGAAACACAACGCCTGCCGCGCCGAAAAACACTCCCCATATGACATCCCACGCACTAGGAATCAGTGACAAATTTTGCAGCAAGAATAAAATACCGGCCGCAATCAACAATATGCCCCAAAGTAAACGATGATCCACGCGTTTCATATCAACTCCTGAACCTTAGCGAAGTGTAATCGAACCAACTCCGGCGTCCACACTGATTTCTACGCGCTGTGGAGCGGTCTCATATTCGATAGACTGATAAACATTGCCTGCTTTCGGGAAACGCGTTGGATCGGCTTCGACGTCCAGCAAGCCACCATCCACACACATGCGAACCGCGATCTCATCGGGTACATTTAATATCACAGAAGCGGCTCCGGCATTAATTTTGACCCGCGTAAATTCAACCTGCTTGGGTAAATCGACTTCGGTAGCACTGGCTCCGGTATGGATTTCCAACGCAGTTACCTGAAGGTCACTCAAATCGAGGTGTGCATCATTGGCTCCGGTGCGAATCTCTAAAGCCAGCGGCACAGCGGTGGTCAGGGCCATATCCCAATGGATGCGGTTGTCTGGGGAGAAAATTCCTGGAAACACAATAAATGGGAACCCGACTTGCGGCACCTTCAGAGATAGTTCAAGATTTTCACCCACGCGCTGCGACTTCTGCTCCACCCCGCCATCGAAAGTGCCTTCCAGAAGATTGGTTGGGGAGGTGCCTGCACGAAGGTGCAGCACACCGGCTCCGTGGTGGAGCACCACCCGAGCCTGGCGCGCGCCATCCAGCGGAATGGCGATATTCTCCGAATCGAGCGTGGTTCCGCCGCTTTGAGCCTGCCACAGCACCCAGACACCCAACAATATCACCATTGCAGGCCAAAATAAGCGCCCAATATTAAAATGCATCAGGCCGAGTGTTTGCAGCATCATCAATGCGCCAAACAGAATAAATGCCATTCCCCAGAACAAACTATTGCGCTTCATCACCATGCTCCTGTGGAACAGAAAATACCTCTGGCGCGGATTTCCGTCGGAATAAGGGTTGAACCAATAGCCACAACCCAAAGATGATCAGCGCCACCGGCCAGTAATCTCCCAGCAGATTATCACCAAACGCCGAGCTGAGGATCGCAAACACACTCAAACTGATGACAGCCATCCATGCACCCACCCGGAATCCGCTTTTGCCCCCTTCGCCAAGAATGGCTGCCAATAGAATGCCAAGACCAACAAAACCAGGAATCAGCGCCCAGGCGTAGGCCCAGCTCTGCCAATTATCGGTTGCATTTTGCCAATATAATAGTCCCCCGATGCCGCCTACGATGACAGCCGGTACGGCCATACCTGGCGTTCCAAACAGCAGCCCCAGAAGCAAAAGAAAGACACCCGCACCGACAATCCACATGGGCCAGGAGAATATGCTCCACACCCAACTCAGGCCTGGTAAAAGCTGAATGGCGAGAAATAACCCGCCTATTAAAATGAGCAAGAAGCCAAATAGTAGGTTCGCACGTGTTTTCCGATCCATTTTCATTCTCCTTGGTAGCGGCTCAGTTACTCTGTGTTTCAACTGAGCCGAATTGCCTATTATAGCTGAAATTATTTTACGAACAGCGTTTTTTAGATTCACACGCAAGGATATTTACGGGCTGTCAATGGAAAAGTTGCACAAAGCAAAAAAGCCAACCCGAATAGCGAGTTGGCTTTTTGCTTTGGTGTGGGAGTACGATATCCAACATGAAATCAGAAACTTCTCTTCAGTACAAGATCAGACGGCGATAACCGAATCTTCTGACCCAAATTCGTTGGTAAAATATTTTTCACCATCCCAATCGTTTTCCCAGCGCTCATCATCTACCCAAAAGCGATAGCGGTATTCTTTACCAACTTCAAGACTAAGCGAGCCGCTAAATCGACCATCTTTACGCTTTACCAGCAGGTTGGCTTCTTTATCCCAGGCGTTGAACTCACCCACCACGGATACTTCTTGGGCGTTGATTTGCTCAGGTAGTTCAAACGTCACCCGGCACGTTTTCCCTGATTTTGCGTAAGTTTTTTTCATGGTTTCGCTCCTTTAGCGTCGATTACGCAGGAGCGTATGAAGAATGTCGCTCCTGCCGGTAACAGTCCGGAAGAATACCACATAAATAATAAACCGCCAACCGGGGTGGAATCAGGTTTATTTTCTTGAACTACCCAAAAAGGTATCTCCGCGCAATTTGTGCCCAGTGAGTTCAATTTTACGCATAAAAGAGGGCCGCAACCCGGTTGTGCGCATTTGCCCTACAATATTTCCGCGCTCATCCAATCCACTCTGCTCAAAACGGAACAAATCCATCAGGGTGATTACTTCACCTTCCATGCGCGAAACTTCGGTAATATAGGTAATTTTGCGCGAGCCATCCGAGAGGCGATCCATATGGACAATTAGATCAATCGCAGAGGCGATTTGCTGACGCAGCGCCATCATTGGCAATTCAATCCCCGCCATTAAGGCCATGGTTTCTAATCGAGCGATCGCATCACGCGGCGTATTGGCATGCAGCGTGGTCAATGAGCCGTCGTGCCCGGTGTTCATAGCCTGCAATAAATCCAAAGCTTCTTCGCCGCGTACCTCGCCAATCACCAGGCGGTCAGGGCGCATGCGCAAAGCATTGCGCACCAATTCACGCGTGGTGACAAGACCTTTCCCTTCGGTATTAGCAGGTCTGGTTTCGAGGCGTACAGTATATTTTTGCTGAAGTTGTAATTCAGCCGCATCCTCGATGGTAATAATCCGCTCACCATCCGGGATAAATCCTGAGAGTACGTTCATCAGCGTGGTCTTTCCAGAGCTGGTATTTCCGCTAATCATAATATTCAGCTTGGCAACCACGCTTGCCTCCAGCATATCAGCCATTTTTTGATTCAAACTGCCGCTGCGAATCAATTGCTCCATGGTGAAATTACCCTTGAGAAAACGACGTACCGTAATACAGGGGCCATCAATGGAAATTGGTGGAATCACGACGTTTACACGCGAGCCATCTGGCAGGCGTGCATCCGCCGACGGGTTATCGATGCTGACCTGACGTCCCATTGGATGTAGCATACGATTGATAACCTGGATCACGTGCGCTTCATCGTCAAATTTAATGGGCGTATCTTCGAGATGACCGTCTCGCTCAATATAAACCTGGTTTGGGCCGTATACCATGACTTCGTTTATACCCGGATCTTCCAGCAAAGGCTGGATCGGTCCGTAGCCAATCAACTCAGCCAGCACTGCACGAATCAGTTTCTGCCGGGCGGGGGCGCTCAAACCGTGGGTGGTGCCATCGAGGGCCTTACCGATCCAATCGGCTATCTTATTGCGATATTCATTTGCAGAAGGTGGGTAACGCTCGATCTGTTGTGTGACCACATCCATCAGATACGTTTTGAGAGATTGGGAATCATCGAAATTAAAGGGTTTCACTTCGGAATTACTCATCACTGCTCCTTTATATCGGAACGACTACCGGTCAGACAGCGCCAAAAATTTCGCCGCCGAGCTTGAAACCAGCTACTTCCAGGCGGGGTGTAAATAATGGGCGCAGACCTGTTGCGCGCATATCGCCAATAATTTTTCCGTTTTCACCTACACTGGTGGGTCTCTGAGATTTCGCAAGGTAAAGCCCAGATTTGGGGGTGACAGCGTCGATCAAATACGCTTTTATTTTTTGCTCATCCACAGGGAGATTTTCCTATGATCCTGCAAGTCGTTAACCAAAAATAGTCAGCGATTCCAGATCGCGCGGGTAATATGTAAGCATTTCTATGCCATCTTCGGTGATGGCGACAGTATCCGAATGACGGAACCCACCCAGAGCCGGGACGTATAACCCCGGTTCAACGCAAAAAACCATCCCTGGCTGAATAATGGTCTCATCACCAATATCCAGGTAAGGCCCCTCATGATAACGCAAACCGATGGTGTGGCCGACATGATGTTTCCAATAGGGCATCAGATCATTCTTTTCGTAATAAGCCCTCACAGCTTTATCCACATTGGCGCAGGGAATCCCAGGCTGTAAGGATTCGAATGCCAGATCCTGCAATTGGTGCATATGATCGAAGATGCGTTTCTGATCATCGGAAGCCGGGCCAATCAGCATGGTGCGCTCCAGCTCGGAGTTGTAACCCCATACCGGTGCATTGGATTCGCCGACGAGCACGTCGCCCACCTGAAAGGTGATATTATTCGCCAGCGCATGTGGAAT
>CALCSH010000422.1 GCA_937893815.1 uncultured Anaerolineae bacterium
CGCAGCAGCCATATCGTCAAATGCTCGCGCAAGCTGATCGAATTCCCCTTGACCTCCCTTCCAGTTTGTGCGAACGGTCAGATCCCCAGTACTTAATCGCTGTGTCACATTTACCAATGCATTTACTTGGTTTAAAAAGAAAAACTGTGTAACAACCCATGCAGTAATTAATGCAGCAATCGCACCAATGGTCAGTGCAATCAGGTTGCGTTGTAAGTTTCGATTCGATTCGGTGAATGCAGCCTCGGTGGGAATACTGATGATCATGTGAATATCTGAATTAGAACTTGCTTTCAAAAGCGTGAATGCATACAAGCGGGAAACACCACTAACGTCATTGCCTTGTATTAGCCCTACATTTTCATCTAACACATGCTGAACTATCGCGCTATCGGGCATAACCTTCCCAATTTCGATTTCGCCATTAGGGTATGAAGCCAGAGTAATCCCATTTGGATCAATCACTCGCAGGATAGAGCCCTTTGGAAGTGTTGCCGCCGAAGTAAACTGTCCCAGCCAGCGCAAATCCAGATTTGCGAAAACAATGCCCTGGGGTTGTCCGAGTGTGTCTATTATCGGATAAGCGAGTGTGATGATTGCTTGTGAATTGGTGGCTGATATTTGATATTTGCTAATTGAAAAATCGAGCGATTCCATAGCTTGGTGGAAATATTCTTCAGTAGCGATATTCACTGGGATACGCTGCGGCAATGTCATGCAGAAAACGTTGCCCGACTTGTCAGCTGCGCCGAAGTTCGCATATAGAGGATGTTGCATAAGAACATTGGATAGAAAAAACAAACAAGCAGGCCGATCTTGGTTTTGAACGGCGGGCACTTGGGCTAATGTAATGAGGATATCGCGGGATCCGTCAATTAATTGCTGTTGGTTTGCTGCAACAAGTTCAGTGAGTCGTATAGCATTTTCCTGGATATCAATAACTGCTTTTCTACGGGATTCAGATGCGGTGAATATCATCAATACAAACGCAGGTAATAATGCCATGATGGTCAAGCCGACCACACGTATTCGCAACCCGCGAGATTTCGAAAGAAGGACATCTAAGCCTGCGAAGAAATTGAAAAAAGGTATTGATCTCATTTTATTCAATGAATTGCCACGCCACTAAGATGGCAAAAACAAAAGAATCGGCATAAAGCGTTTATTGATGTATGGGTGGAAACGAATCCGGGTGGGTTGGAACGATCTATATCAAGTATCTTATTCAGATTTGAATTGTATCCTATTACAAAAGGCTACGGTTTGATTTTCGTTCGTATTCCGCATTAGAAAAGATAATTTTGGCTCTAAGAACGAAGTATTACTGCAAAAACGTAGAAGATGGAGTCATTTGGTTGCGGGGGCAATAGAACTGCATTACAAGCCTCACTCTATCCCTCGACCGGTTTCTGCGCCCAGGCTTCGACAATATTGAACTCCGAACCCAACAGGTAATCGCGCCCTTTTTCGTCGATTTCCTTCTGAAGAGCGGCCATCCCTTCATTAAATAAGGCATCAGAGAGATGTGCCAACACTCCTGGACGTTCACAGGCCACGGCTTCAGCGATATGCAGCGCAACCGGCTGGTAGTACATGTGCCGCTTGACATTGGTTTCAAATCCCTGACCCAGAAGCCGGTTATAGAGCAGATACAAGTTCCATGTATGGTGCGACGCCCATTCCCATGCAGATGGGAAATAGCGGTACACCCAATGGGCGGGCATATCCTGCGGCAGAAGTTCATTCAGATACCACACGCCTCCCGGTTTCATTCGTTGCCATACGGTTGAAATCAGGTTTTCGGGTGATTGGTCCATGGCCATGCCATCCCAGATCGAAAATTGGGAAATCAAAATATCAATATGCTCATGCGGCAGATCGAAGAGCGCTTCAGGGGAGATATTTTGGTAGTTGGCACTCGGCCATCTGCGCAGATCCACCGGCAATTCAGCGCGCTGCGGGGTAATCACCTGGCAGATTTCTGCAACAGGGATGCCCGAATAACGCTGTACCTTCAACGCCTGACTTACCCCTGGCGCAATGCGCTTGCTTTCTTCGGGAACCAAAGGCGATTGGATGATAAAGGGCAGTGCGTCCCCTGTCTTTGGCGTCTGGGTGACATCTGCTAATTGGGGGAAAGTCAACATATCGCTATGCTCTTCCCGCCAGCGCGGGACGAAATAGCCCAATTCCCGCTCTTCCAGCATCTCTATGCTGCGAAAGATGGGATACAAGAACGCTTTCGGCTGCAGCGCTACCAGCCGGTCTTCGGTGACATCCACCCAAACCTTGCGCAGCATCAACCGTAATAAATCGCGCCGGTCGGCGGGTTCCGCTTTTCCCCAGGTTTCGTGTAAGCTTTGCACCACCAGGATCGTGCTTTTCAGACCATCCAACTGATCATAGGTAGGGATATTATCCAGTTCGCGCCGGATGCGTTCCGATTCTTTTTTGTAGAGATCAATATCCTCCTCGAAGTCACCGCCAATATAAAGCTGTTTCAAGCGCTTGCGCTCGGCTTCCAGGCGCTGGCGCTTGCGGCGAATACTGAATAATTCTTCATCTTCTCCAATCTGCTCCCGGATTTCCTGAAGCCAATCGTCAGGCAATTGGATGGCCTCAATGATGGCATCCATATAGGCATCCACCAGTTCCGTGCGGGTGCCCAGGCGCTGATGGGGGCAGTCGAGGTAGCCGCGCTGATAGGACGTTTCCCGGTAATAGGTACCCGATTCGGCGCCCTGTGATCGCAAGCTGCGCTGGCAGACATCGCAACGCGCCAGTTGGGAGAGCAAATAGACCCGGAAAGGTTTTTGAACCGCCCGGGAGGAAGAGCCATGCGCATCGCGCACCATCTTGCAGCGCATCCAAAGTTCTTCCGAAACAATGGCCGTGTGTTGCCCATCAAAAATCTCTGTTTCGTTGGTGGGGTGCGAGCGGTAGACGACCTTGCCCATATAGAAGGGGTTACGCAGCATTTGAGCGATGGCGTCCTTTGAAAATCGTCGGCCCTTACTGGTGCGGTAGCCGCCCGTATTCAGGAGTTCGGCGATTTCCTGATAGGTGTAGCGTCCGATGGCGTAGTTTTCAAACGCCATCACCACTGCTTTTGAATTCTGCTCGTTGATTTCGGGCGGGTCTTTCGGCCCCCCAATATGAGTGTAGCCAAAAGGCGCAAAGGAGGCGTTATACAAACCCTGCCGGGCGCGCTCATGCTTGGCCTTGGCGGTGTGCATGCGCAGCAAATCGACATAATACTGGTTCATGGCCGCCAGAATGGTCAGGAACAAGCGGCTGCTTGGATCGGCAAAATCAAAATCGGGTTCTTTGACCGAAGCGAACCCAGTCCCATTTTCCCCCAGCATCTCCAGCACCTCGAAGGTTTCATAAATCGAGGAGCGGGATAACCGCGACAATTCATGTACCAGCAGCACATCACATTCCCGAGCTTTGACCACAGCCAAAGCTGCATCGAGCTGGGGGCGGTCCATGCTGGTGCCCGACACGCCGCCATCCACAAATTCATTCTTCACCACCCAACCCCGTACTCGGGCATACTCCTTCATTTCATTGAGCTGCGCTTCAATGGAATAATGATCATCCGTAGCTTGTTCTTCGGTTGAAACGCGGGCGTAAAGGATAACTTCCTGTGGTTTTGAGGTCATGCTGTTCTCCAAAATTAAATTCCTACAATGGGGGACTGAAAAATAATCCAGCCCCCATTGTAGCCCATCTTAAGTGCCATTACGAATTTATTTTTCCATCCGCCTCCTTCTTCGTCTCATCTTGCTGCTTGCGAATCAGCTCGATTATTTTTTTGAGAAACGCTTTTTCCTGACGGTTGATCTCCTGAGACGATTCTTCTTCGGGGGAATATGTATGCCTTGTTTCTGAAGTTGTCATGGGTACCAGTGCCTTTTTAGAAACGATTGGGTACCCGACCGGTCGGGCAATTGACAGTTGCCCTGGGCTGTGACACACCTTGCCAGTGATGGCGGTCGTGCGTAGAATGTGCCGTTTCAGACAAAAGGATAGTAGCTTCGACTTGACAAAGCTACCCCAAAAATTGACAGGTTTTAATGGTGCAACGGGCAGAGCATAGACCACAAAACCGAAAATTATTTGGCGCAAGGCTTGCGTATGTCTTAAAAGAACTGGGGGTCCAACAAATTGATTTGGTCAACCGGCTTAAGGGACAATTTCCACACTGTTCAGTGTCAGGGAGCCTGGTATCGCGCTGGCTCTCCGGAGAACGCGACCCCAGTGCCTATCTTGCAGAGCT
>CALCSH010000423.1 GCA_937893815.1 uncultured Anaerolineae bacterium
AGCACCTTTGGCGGAAATCCGCTTGGCGCAGCCGTGGCACGCATGGCGCTCAAAGTGCTGGTCGATGAGGGCATGATCGAAAATGCCGCTAAAATGGGCAATTATCTGATGAGCAGCCTGGGAGAGATCAACAGTCCCTACATAAAGGAAGTACGCGGCAAAGGTTTGCTGATTGGTTTGGAATTACACCCCGAAGCCGGTGGTGCGCGGCGTTTCTGTGAAGCGCTGATGAAAAAAGGCTTGCTGTGTAAAGAAACGCATCAGCATGCCATCCGTTTTGCCCCACCGCTTGTTATCCAAAAAGAGGATATTGACTGGGCGCTGGAGCAGATCGAGCCGGTACTGACGGCGTAGCCATCCCTCAACCGATCGGGTATAATGCGCCCCCATGCGGAAATTTATTATTGCACTGTTTCTGATGCTGGGGGTTATGTTTCTGATCACGAGATTCGCACAGCTCGAAGATATTGTTTTTACATTGGAGAGCGGCGATTGGCGTTTCATCGCATTGGCGGTTCTAACCGAAGCCGCATGGTTGATCAATATGGGGGCATCGTATCAGGCGGTTTATCGGGCGCTGAATGTGGAAGAAAGTTGGCAGCGTTTGACCCTGGTAGCAGCGGCGGCCAATTTCATAAATATCGTAGCGCCCTCTGCGGGCGTCAGTGGGATGGCTGTTTTTATCTCGGAAGCGAAGGGGCGCAATTATTCTACCGGGCGTGCCACTGTCGCATCTACCCTTTTTATCTTATTTGATTATTTGGGATTATTGACTGTGCTGGTGTTGGGATTTGCAGTACTATTTCGCCGCGATCAGGTCACGCCGCCAGAAATTACCGCCGCTATTATCCTGGTCGTGCTGGCGGTTGTGCTGGCAACGCTGATCTATCTAGGCGCGTATTCTGAGCAGAAATTTGGTAAAACCTTAGCCTGGATGGCACATACGACCAATTGCCTGGTGCGTCCATTTCGACGCAAAAAAAGCCAGCCGTATCTCTCCGAAGATCGCTCCTTCGCCTTTGCCAGTGAAATCACAGTCAGCTTGAGCGAAGTGCGCAATAATGTCAAAGATCTAATTTATCCGGCTTTGCTCTCTCTGAGCGCTAAAGCGCTATTGGTATTGGTATTCTATTTTGTATTTCGTGCCTTCGATGTGCCGGTTTCGATTGGCACAGTCATCGCCGGATATTGTATTACCTTCCTGTTTCTGATCGTTTCCCCCACTCCGGCTGGAGTGGGGATCGTGGAAGGATTGTTGACATTGGCACTGAGTTCATTCTATATCCCCTTGGGAACCGCAGCCGTCCTGGCAATTGCTTACCGCGGGATCACTTTTTGGCTGCCTCTGCTCTTCGGCATGGCTTGTTTCCGCTGGGTGGGCGGCGGCAATAACACTAACGCATCACCGTAATCAGGCGCACTCCGGCGCGGTGTACTTGTCTGAAATTAGCCCCTTGCCCCACCGCGCGCAACACCGCATCGATATTTTCTACCCACGACCCCGCCAAAATATCTACGCCAAAATCAAACAGACGCGGGCTAAGCGGTGTAGACGGCCCGAGGAGCATCACATCTGCCTTGAGATTGCGACACTGCATTAAGTTTTCGAACGTGCCATTCATCAAGACCATGCCCGTCATGGCGATAAAATCGGCCTGAGGCAAAATTTCGGGAGCAGCTTCAGGGGGGAAGTCCCCCTCCAGTGGGTGTTGGTCGATCACCGAGAGACGGCCCACCTGCGGGCGTAGCGCATCGACAAAGGGGAAATGACCGATCAAGGCCACATGCCGATCCCGACCACGAGCGGCGATAAGATCGAGGGCATTTTGTTCACTCCAAACCTCGGGTGGTGGTACCAGCGCGTTGAGCGCAGCCATCGCCAGGCTCATTTGGGGCGAATTTGGCGCTTGTAGATCGGCAACCAACTCCGATGTCGAACGCCCGACCAACACCCCTGCCAGTGGTATCTGTGGTTGACCGGAATGTTCATGAAATCCGCTCAGGGTAGCCGCCAATCCGCATCGCCGCTTCCCGTCCACCTCTACCACCACCGCCGTCCAATTCATCCCCACGCAGACATCCACTACCTGCCCTTCTTCAGTTGTCGCCAGAATTTCATCCAACAGATTCAAAATTGATCTCCAAATGTTTCGTAGATGCCGCAACTTCACATAAGAATACGGCGATTAATGTTATTGTGTCACATATTTTAGCACTTTCGGGTCTTGTGCTACAATTTCAACAGCAGACCTGAACAGAACCTAAATATCTTGCCAATATAGCCAAAATATCTTCCCCTTATACTGATAGCATACCATTGATCTATAGGAGGATCATCATGAAACGATTATTTGCAATTCTAACCACACTAATCCTTTTTAGCATGGCATGCAGCCTAACGGGCAACGATCCGGAAGCGCAGCCTGCGCCGCAATCTGAGAATCGTTGTGGGGACCAGGTTTGTGACGGGCCGGAAAACTTCGGTAATTGTCCAGCGGATTGCCCGGCGGTGGGCGTAGCGGGTAATCGAGCGGGTGCCGATCAAGAAGATGGAACCGCATCCGAAGAGCAACCTGCTCAGCAAGAATCTTCCGAAAGTGGGTACAGGTATGTATCCTTTGGCGGGATGGTTTCCACCATGCCCAACACGACCGCAATGGGCGATTTTTCTGGCATCGCATTTGGCTATAGCGGGGACTACCAGATTGAGTTATGGTTCCCGCTAGAGGGTGGCGAAGTTGTTCAACAGCGAAATACGATCACCCTGACCGAATTTAATGACTTGTATTTCAATTCCGCTCCCTGCGTATGGGAACTGGATGAGAGTGCCTTTGAGCCGGTTTCCTTTGACCTGGTAGCTTCCCTGACGCTGAATGCCTATCAAGAGAGCGGAAAACCTGCCGACGATTTGAGCTATCAGCTTGTTGCAATCCCGCAGGCCGTCATCGGTGGCGTGGTGCAATGTGAAGGCAGTCCTGGCAACTTTAGCGATCCGGCGACATTCCCGGTGCTGACAAGCTGGCTCACAATCTCCCGTTCCAATCCCATTCAACTCAATGTGATTGAAAGCAATAGCCTTGAGCACGAATCGGTCAACCCGATCAACTGGATTGATATTCCCGAGGAAACCCTCTCGTATGTTATCGTCCCCGATCTTGAGACACCCTGAGGCACAGATATGCTGGCTATACAAGTGCCATAATTTGATTTCTTGATGAGATGTTTTCTCCATTACAAATTTGTATAGAATTTTGTAACAAGTCATGTAATTCTTTAAGATGATATTCGAGTACAATACTAGTATTAAGGAAACAACTTCATAGAGAATTCCTTGAGAATTGGGGCGCTGAGCACCCCAATTTTTCTGCTAGCTACATAAGTTCTACGCGAATTGCTAAACGATGAAACGGCTTCGAAACTCCATTTTTGTACTTTTGCTAGTCATGGGAATTTTCCTCAATATCGAGCGTCTAGATGTCGGGAGCTCGCTAGATATTGTTGATCTTCAAACTTTTGTGTATTTACTCGGTGCCCTGGCTGTTTTTGCAAGTATACTGATTCCCGAAAAATGGCGCCCGCCGATTGTATTATGGACGGCAATTTGGGTAACCGTTTATATTGTTTTGAAAATATCGGTCTTCAACACTCGTCCGATTTTTGGGGGTGTTTACACATACCTGTCTGTGACGGAAATCGCGATGATCTCCTTGCTGGCTTTGGTTGCGGCACGCATGGCCAACGATCTGATTGATGTAGAAGAAACTGTAGCCAATGTAACTCTCGAAGATGTTAGTGAACGGGTAAAACGCATTGAGCATGCTGAAGATGATATTTCGAAAGAGTTTGCTCGCAGTCGCCGATACGATTCGCCAATCAGTGTGATGGTATTAGAAATCCATTCTGAAGAAGTTGAATTTAATTTGCAGCGCACTGCCGAGGAAGTTCTCCAAGGTATGATGAAACGTTATGCAACCAATAAGCTCGTGCGCCTGCTCGATCGTGAATTGCGTCGCACCGATATGGTGTGACATGCCGCGAAAAATATACCCAAGTAAAATGAGAGTCAAGAGCCTGAA
>CALCSH010000424.1 GCA_937893815.1 uncultured Anaerolineae bacterium
CATATATTCCGGCGGGAACACCTGCACGGTAGTTTTTTCAGTGGAGTCAAATATAGAAAGAGCAGAAGTCAGAACGAAAAAGAAAGCCAGTCACCACTCAAGCTGATACTTTTGCAGAGATAAAATTCCCAAAAAAAGGTGCATGCGGGGAGGCCCTGACGGCATTTCCTGTACGAATTCGATCAAGGTTAGATGGGAATGGGAATTCAGTATTATATGCGGCTAGCCATTCAATCATGAATAAGCAACCCACAAATTCGAGAAGTGGTCGGATGTAGAAACAAAAAAAGTTCACCTGTTTCTTCTGAAAAAAAATGAGTGCTCATTTAACCGCTGTATTACAAGCGCTATTCGTGGTATTCCTTTGGGCGACATCCTGGGTGTTGATCAAAATAGGCTTGCAAACTCTTCCACCAATTACTTTTGCTGGGTTGCGATATTTTTTGGCGTTCGTATGCTTGCTGGGGGTTGTCATCAGGAATGAAGTGAAGGGAGAAATAACGCATCTATCCAAACAGGATTGGTCACGATTGTTGGTTCTGGGTTTGCTCTTTTATGCAGGCACACAAGGGGCTTCATTTGTCGCTTTGGCATATCTACCCGCTATCACTGTGAATTTGTTGTGGAGTTTTAGCAGTGTAACAGTAGCCCTCATGGGTAGTATATGGTTGGCGGAAAAACCGACATTTCTCCAATGGAGCGGAATAATACTTTCCATTGTGGGTGCATGGGTGTACTTCTATCCAGTTGTATTGCCCCACGCTCAGATCATAGGAATAATCGTTGCGTTGGTGGGTATATTGGCAAATGCGGTTTCTTCGATTTTGGGGAGGGGGATCAATCGATCTGGCAAATTTCAACCATTGACGGTGACCGTTGTCAGCATGGGGGCTGGATCAATCCTATTACTTGCGTTTGGCTGGTATGTGGATGGCATTCCAGTTATCGATTTGAAAGGCTGGACAATTATCGTCTGGCTGGCAGTAGTAAACACAGCATTCGCTTTTACTCTCTGGAATCATACGCTTCGGACTTTGACAGCTATTGAGTCGAGTGTGGCCAATGGAACAATGATGATCTGGATACCGATCTTTGCAATATTATTCTTGGGTGAGAGCATTACTCGCATGGAGCTAGCTGGTTTGGCCGTGGTGGGGATGGGTACATTAATCGTACAGCTACGACGCATACCCAAATTCCCCCATAAGTGTAGTGGTCAATAGTAAGCTAAATATTTTGCACGCAAAGCCGCCAAGACGCAAAAACCGGTTTTTGCTCAGCTTTCTTGGCGCCTTTGCGTGAGATTAATCGGTGTTCAATCTTCTGCTGACGATTACCTATTCCCAAAAATTTATTTACAATACATGGAGTGAGAAGGGGCCAGAGTAAATTAGTAGCGATGTTATTGAAGGAGGAAAACTGTGCTGCGTTCCCCAATGCGATTTATTTATTGTAGTTTGATCCTTTTGTTCATCTTCTCTTTTACGGTTACATACGCTCAAGGTACTGAATTTACAGAAAACTTTGACGACCCGGCGATACCGGGTTGGGAGCATACACAAGGTGTGTCCGTTGTCGATGGAGCCTTGCGGATTGAGCCGGGTAATTTCGCTCACCGTGGTGGGGAGTGGAGCGATTTTCGCTTGGTGGTGCAGTTCCGATATAAAGGTCAGGGTGCGCTGGCGATTAGTTTTTGTAGCGGCCCAGATGGCGGTTATCACCTTTTGATAGATGGTCAGCGTTTGGTTCTTCAGCGAGAAGCACAGGGGCGCGTCGACGAGCTGAAGGCTGTGGAAGTAGATTTTTCGATGGGGAAATGGTACGAAATCAACATCGAAACTTTGGGTGGTGAGATTAGCGTTAAGCTATCAGGAGAGAATGCGTTTATTTTTAATGAAACAGAGTCTGTTTTCTCGGGAGGCTTTGGCTTCGAAACTCTAGGGGATATGACTGCTGAGATTGACCAGGTGATTCTTTCCTCGCTGGAAGAGGGTCAGACTCAGAGTGAGGATACCAACCCCGAGGTAGCTTTGCCAACTCCTGGCGCTCCAGCGTATCAATCCGAGAACTGGGTTTATACCGGCGGACCCATCGGCGGATTAGGCTACGACATCCGCATTGATCCGCGTAATCCCGATGTGATGTACGCAACCGACGCCTGGGCAGGAGCTTTTAAAAGCGTCGATGGCGGCAAAAGTTGGCTCCCGATAAATACAGGCATAACGGCGCGCGTCGGCCCATCGGGCGATGGCATCCCCGTTTTCAGTCTGACCGTTGATCCCAATAACCCCGATACGCTCTGGGCAGGCACCCAATTTGGCGGTGGCGTTTTTCGAAGTGATAACGGTGGGCAAAACTGGCGCTCACTGAGCAACGGCATCCAGGAGCGTGCCCTAACGATCCGCGGATTCACTGTCGAGCCAGGGAATTCGGATGTGGTCTACCTGGGCGGAGAAATCTCGAGTTGGGAGTGGAATGTTGAACCGCTCCCCGGCCTGGGACTGGATATGGTTAAAGGTGTAGTTTACAAGACGACAGACGGCGGGCAAAACTGGACGCGCATCTGGTATGGCGATAATCTCACTCGCTATATTTGGATTCATCCTGAAGACCATAATTTGATCTATGTTTCCACCGGCATCTTCGATCGCGAAGCAGCCAACAGCAATCCTGACACCATCAACCCAGGTGGAGTAGGCATCCTGCGCAGCCGTGATGGAGGCGCTACCTGGGAAGTTTTAGGCGTTGAAAACGGCATCCGCGCTGAAGAGCTTTATTTTGGCAGCCTGTTTATGCACCCTCAGAACCCGGATATTCTCATCGGAGCGGCGGGGAATGATCCCTATATGTGGGCTTTGGGGCATCCCATCGGCGCTATTTATCACACAAAAGATGGCGGAGACTCGTGGACGCGCGTCCTGGATTTGCCCAATGCCAGCGCCGTCGAAATCTGCGAGAGCGATCCCGATGTGGTTTATGCGGCATCGTTGAGTAGTTTTTATCGCAGCGATGATGGCGGTTTTACCTGGGAGAAGCTAGGCGGCGATGGTGCTACGGGGCAAACCGGGTACGCGATGTGGGGGCCACCTGATGTGATCGCCGGTTTTCCGATCGATATGCAGTGTGACCCGCGCGACCCTATGCGAATCTTCGTTAACAATTATGGCGGTGGTAACTTTCTCAGCGAAGATGGCGGCCAGCATTGGGTTGACTCCAGCCGAGGCTACACCGGCGCTTTGCTGCATCGAGTGATTGTTGCTCAGGATAATCCAGCTATGGTGTATGCCAGCGCCCGCAGCGGTCTTTTTGCCAGCGTGGATGGTGGCGACACCTGGCAGGGAATGTCGCGCGGGCTGGCGCGCGCCCTCGAAGGAGCAGGCATCGCCGTTGATCCACAAGACTCACTTCATATCATTGCCACGATTGGCGATGCCGGTCCTATTCCCAAACTATCCAATGATGGCGGCCAAACCTGGTCAGAATCCGAGCCGGGTGTTGGAGACATCGGTTTCTTCGAGTGGGGCCTGATGAAGAATATGTACTTTTCGCTGCAGCTACCGGGGCGAGTCATTGGAATTCAAGGTGAAGTTGATTGCGGCGAGAAAGGAACATGCGCAGACGGCCATGGTGTGATTTACTCGGACGATGGCGGCGAAACATGGCGGCTTTCGAATCTTAGCGAGGGAATGGCACTTGATTTGGCCTTCGCCCCGGATGGGAGCATGGTAACGGCGATCTATCCGGGTGATATCTACCGCTCATTGGATGATGGCCAATCGTGGGAATTGGTGGCCCAAAATATTGACGCCGGAGTGACATCTATAAATTCCGATCCGGATTTGCAAGGTCCGATGGTACGGGCATTGGCCGTTGATCCGGAAAACGCAAATAAGCTTTATGCTGGTTTCTTCCACGGCGGCGTGATGCTCAGTGAGGATGGCGGGAGTACCTGGTCAGTTTCGTCTTCCGGGCTGAATCCTGAGACCACTGTAAATGATCTGGTAACGGATCTGGCACACCCTGGTGTGGTTTACGCTGCAACGATTGATAGCGGCGTTTTTGTCTCGGTGGATGG
>CALCSH010000425.1 GCA_937893815.1 uncultured Anaerolineae bacterium
ACACCCGGTTGCAGGGCCAATGAGGCCCCCTCTGCAACACAGGTCGATGGATTATCAACAAGATAGGCAGGAACGCCCAATTCTTTCGTCAGTAATTTATCAATTCCTCGCAGGCGGGATGTACCACCGCATAAGGCGATGCCGCGATCAATAATATCGGATACAAGCTCCGGGGGGGTTTTTTCCAATACGCGTCGAGCAGCCTCAACAATATTTTTCAACGTGTCTTGCATGGCTTCCACAACTTCCCCGGTGGTGAGGTTGAGTGGACGTGGCAGACCTGTAACCTGGTCTTGCCCCTGTACCTCAATACTTTTCTCTTCATCCAGGGGGACAGCTGCGCCAATCTCGATTTTAATGCGCTCTGCGGTTGGCTGCGCAATGACCAGGCCGTATTTACGGCGAATATACGTCATAATAGCATCGTCCAATTGCAAACCGCCCATGCGGATGGTTTCTGCCGATACAATCCCATACACGGCCAATACAGCGGCCTGACTGGTACCGCCGCCAAGGCAGATAATCATATTCCCGGTAGGTGTGTGAAACGGCAAATCAACCCCCAAAGCTGCCGCCATCGGCTGGTAAATCAAAAAGACATCACGTTTGACCGCTTCTAGCGCTGCCTCGTGAACGGCTCGGCGTTCGACGCTGGTCACCCCATGTGGTACAGACATCATCACCCGGGGGCGAAAAATACGCGCCGGGCTGCTAACTTTCCGAATGAGATATTCCAGCAATTTTTCAGAAACTTCATAGTCCGCGATGACACCATTCTTCAATGGATAGGCAACTTCCAGGGTATCAGGAACACGCCCATACATATCTTGAGCTTCCTGACCCAGGGATACGATTTTCAGTTCATCAACTGCAATCGCAACAACTGTAGGTTCCTGAAGTATTACCTGTCCATCTTCTGAAATACGCGTCCAGATGGTTCCAAGGTCTATCCCGATGTCTTTTGAAAACAGGGCCATTAAAGGTCAGTCCCTATCGTCCACCATGCTTGGCATATTAGCACGGCGACCACCCCGGTAACGGCTCACAGCATCCAAGCGAAGTCTGGAACGTCTCAGCGCGGCTTCCATACGCAGATAAGCATCCGAATCGGGCGGCGGGCCTTCTGTGAGGTATGTTTCAGCTCGTAACCGAGCCGCCTCTGCGCGGGCAACATCAATCTTACGCACATTTTCGGCACGATCTGCCAGAACAGTAACGATATCGGGCTGTACCTCCACAAAACCGCCAGCTACGGTGAATATTTCTTCCGTATTCTTGTAGCGGACTTTGATTACACCAAAAGAAAGAGTGGATAGGAGTGGCGCGTGGTGAGGCAATATACCCATTTCACCTTCCGTGCCCGGCAAAAGCACAGAATCGGCGTCACCTTCAAAGATCAAACGATCTTGAGAAACGATCTCACAACGAATAGGCATAATTCTTTTCGCTCGGTTAGGCCAATTTATCGGCTTTTTCTACGACATCGTCAATGGTACCGGCCATCATAAAGGCGTCTTCGGGGATGTCGTCATAGTTTCCGTCCAAGATTTCCCGGAAACCGCGTACCGTCTCACGAATAGGAACGTATTTACCTGACATATTGGTGAATTGTTCAGCAACAAAGAAAGGCTGAGAGAAGAATCGCTCTATTTTACGAGCGCGGGAAACAATCAGTTTATCGTCTTCGCTAAGCTCATCAATACCCAGAATAGCAATAATATCTTGCAAGTCTTTATAGCGCTGCAAAACCGCCTGAACTTCGCGGGCTGTGCGATAGTGTTCTTCACCGACAATCAGGGGGTCGAGAATACGTGATGTGGAAGCCAGTGGATCTACAGCGGGGTAAATACCTTTTTCAGCAATCGAGCGCTCGAGTGCAATCGTCGCATCAAGATGAGTAAACGTAGAGACAGGAGCGGGGTCGGAATAGTCATCGGCAGGGACATAAACGGCCTGCATGGATGTGATTGAGCCGGTGCGGGTAGAAGTGATGCGCTCCTGAAGTTCGCCCATCTCTGTCGCCAGGGTGGGCTGGTATCCCACCGCCGAAGGCATACGACCCAACAGGGCCGATACTTCTGAACCAGACATACTGAAGCGGAAAATATTATCAATGAACAGCAATACATCGCGCCCCTGATCACGGAAGTATTCCGCCATGGAGAGCGCGCTCAATGCAACTCGCAAGCGCACCCCAGGGGGCTCGTTCATTTGCCCATAAACCATGACAGTATCTTTCATTACGCCCGATTCAATCATTTCGCGATAGAGCTGGGTACCTTCACGGGTGCGCTCACCGACACCGGCGAATACCGAGTTGCCTTCGTGTTCCATCGCAACCGAACGGATGAGTTCCATAATCACAACCGTTTTGCCGACACCTGCGCCGCCAAAAATACCGGTTTTACCACCTTTAGTAAACGGAGCAATCAGGTCAATCACTTTTACGCCGGTTTCAAATACCTCAACGCGTGTGGATTGATCTTCAAAGGAGGGAGCTGATCGGTGAATCGGGTAGTATTCTTCGGCTTCAACGGGAGCACCTGCATCGACTGGGCGGCCCAAAACATTAAAAATACGACCCAGGGTTGGCAGCCCAACTGGAACCATAATTGGCGACCCAGTGGCGTGAACTTCAACACCGCGTTGAAGTCCCTCTGTAGTATCCATTGCAACGCAACGTACCCAGTTATTGCCCAGGTGTTTTTGGACTTCTAAAATCTGAGGCAGACCTTCCCCTTGAGGAATCTCAAGTGCTTCAAAAAGTTTCGGCAACTTACCTGCAGCGAATTCGACATCAACAACGCCGCCTTGAATTTGTATAATGCGGCCTGTAGCTTTAGCCATGCTTACCTCCAAATAATCAATATCAGTGACAACAGCACTGAGCCTAGTATTCTAACTACTTTGCGCCAGGGCTTCCGCACCACCGGCAATATCCAACATTTCACTGGTCACAGTTTGTTGGCGTACTTTATTGTATTCAAGCTGTAAAGCTGCGCTGAGTTCGGTCGCATTTTCGGTTGCATTCTTCATAGCAACCATGCGAGAAGCATGTTCGCTGGCCAGTGATTCCATGACAGCCTGATAGACTTGTAATGCTGTGAAGCGGGGCACAACCTCATCGAGGAGTTCATCTTGCCCGGGTTCATAGATATACGTCGCTCCGGGGGCCTGACTCGCCCCAAAGGCTTCCACACGACCTTCACCTGATTCCACCTCGAGCGGGAGAAGTTTTTTAACCGTAGGGATTTGCCTGACCATATTCACAAAGTCAGTGTAGACCAAATAAACCTCATCCACGTTGCCCGCCAAAAATTCGTCAACTGCCAAGCGTCCAATGGCAGAAACGTCTGCAAATTCAGGTGCAGCCGGGAGATTGCTAAATTCGGCCAAAATTTCTTGGCCCCGGCGAAGCATTAAATCCCGCCCTTTGCGGCCAATAGTTATATATTTTACCGGATGGGGATAATTGGAAAAATTTTTCAGCGTAAAACGAACAATATTGGAGTTATACGCCCCTGCGAGGCCACGATCGCCGCTGATGAGAATAATCAGTGTGTTTTCGACCTGCTTGCGTTCTACCAATAAGGGATGCAGTATCCCTCTGCCCGGTTGAGCGGCAATATGCGTCAGCACTTGCCACGCTTTGGTTGCATACGGTCGCGTACGATACATTGCCTGCATGGCCTTTTGTACTTTACTGGCGCTAACCGCCTGCAAAGCACGTGTGACCTGCGCAATGTTCTTTACACTGCGAATGCGTAATAGGACTTCTCGAGCGTTAGCCATTTAGCGCTCCCTAGTTTATCGCCAAGTTGAACGGAATGTTTCAAGTGCAGAACGCAATTGCTCTTCCGTTTTGTCTGTAATCCGTTTATCAGCAACAATCGCCTTACCAATTGCAGGATGGGTAGTATCCATAAATCGGTTAAGAGCCTCTTCCCACTCGCGCATTCGTTCCAGGGGAACTTTATCTGCAAAACCCTTCACACCTGCAAAAATGATGATAATTTGCTTTCCAAGAGGCACGGGCTCATATTGAGGTTGCTTGAGTAACTCTTGCAATCGCTGGCCACGATTCAAACGAGATTGGGTTGCTGGATCCAGGTCAGAGCCAAACTGGGCAAAAGCAGCCAGCTCGCGGAACGCAGCCATATCCATACGCAAACCGCCAGCAACCTGCTTCATAGCCTTTGTTTGAGCATCGCCACCTACACGTGAAACCGACAAACCAACGTTGACCGCCGGGCGAATACCCGCATAGAAAAGGTTATTCTCCAGATAGATCTGCCCATCAGTGATCGAAATTACGTTTGTAGGCACATAGGCCGAAACGTCACCCAACAAGGTTTCAATAATCGGCAACGCCGTCAATGAGCCGCCTGTACCTTCGATTTTGACTACTTTATAGTCGCCGCTCTTCTCTTTTGCTTTCAATGCTTCTTCAGCATTATGGTGAGACAACGGGCCGGAATACACATTTCCATCAACGCTGTCGGAGGCTTTCGCCATCGGCTCAGCGAAATCTTTGGAAACAATCACATATTGATTTGCAAGGCGGGCTGCCCGCTCCAGCAAACGCGAGTGAAGATAGAACAAATCACCAGGATAGGCTTCACGTCCCGGAGGGCGGCGCAATAGCAACGAAACCTGACGATATGCCCAGGCATGTTTCGACAAATCGTCGTAAATTACCAGCGCATCGCGTCCAGTTTCCATAAACTCTTCGCCAATCGCGCAACCAGCGTAGGGTGCAATATATTGCAAGGCTGCCGGTTCGTCGGCTGCCGCAATGACCACAATCGTATTGTCCATTGCACCGAATTTTTCAAGCGTGGCAACTGTGCGAGCAATCGCTGCTTTTTTCTGTCCAATGGCCACGTAGATACAAATCACGCCTTCATCTTTTTGATTGATGATCGCGTCAATAGCGATGGCGGTTTTGCCAGTCTGGCGATCACCAATGATCAACTCGCGTTGGCCACGGCCAATCGGGATCATGGAGTCAATGGCTTTGACGCCTGTTTGTACGGGTGTATCCACATCTTGACGTTGTACCACACCAGGAGCAATGCGCTCAATCGGGCGAAAGCCGCTCGATGCAATGGGGCCTTTGCCATCAACCGGTTGGCCCAGCGCATTTACCACGCGCCCAACCATCGCATTCCCGACCGGGACCGAAGCAATACGCCCTGTTGAACGAACTGTCATTCCTTGGCTAATACCGGCATAATCACCCATAATGATAATTCCAACGGTATCTCTCTCAAGGTTGAAAGCAATTCCCAAAACCCCATTCTCGAACTGCACCAGTTCTTGAGAGCGCACATCGGAAAGACCAGTAGCACGCGCGATACCATCGCCTGCTTCCATCACCGTACCAATATCGCGAATCTCCAGTACAGGCTGAAACGATTCTATTTGTTGCTTTAAGTCTGTAGTGATTTGTTGGATCAGATCAGACATATTACCTCCAGGCATAGATCGAATTTTCAAATGATTGCGGATATATCTGCACAAGGCAAATATTTAAAAGAACCCGCCGTAGGTAATGGGCACAACGATGAACCCGATTTCGTCCATGTACCATCACGCGGGGGGTTTCTGAGTGCTGGTTTTTTCACGAATCTAATTCCCCAGCTCTTCTATTAGTGAGTCCAATACAATAATTTGTTCCCGCAATACGGCCCGGACAGAAATTACGTATCCGGGCTCAGTATAAACTTCGATGATGTTTTTCAACAAAGTTATGGTCACATCCATCGGGACTTTCCTACCAAATAAACAACCACCAATATCCCCCTAACAGGGATACTAGCGGTCAAATAATACCCGAAAGAATTCATATTGTCCAGTTTAATTTCGCCTTGGTGCTATTTTACACATTTCCATCAAGCATTAGGCATCATCGGGCGATTGTGATTGAGAATCTTTCCCCAAAGCCTGCGAACGTTCGTATGCTGCCCAAATAGCTCGAGAGATTGCCGTACGAAATCCTGCTTTTTCTAGATAATACAGCGCAGCCGCCGATGTTCCGCCGGGAGAGGTTACTTGATTTCGCAATCGAGCCAGATGCACCGGATGCTCACGCTGTCGGTAGTAATCCACTGAACCGCGCACGGTTTGGGCCACCAATTGCTCGGCTATGCGCCGCGGGAAACCTAAATGCACACCCGCGTCGACCATGGCCTCCATAAACATAAAAACATAGGCTGGCCCTGTTCCTGAAAGTGCTGTGGCCATATCCATATAGTATTCTTCTGCCAGATAAATTTCTTCCCCCAAAGCACCCAGCATTTTCTGCGCAATTTGGTGTTGCTCTTCGGAGACTGCGGAGGCTGTTGTCCAAACTGTAATACCTTCGCCAATTTGAGCAGGCGTATTGGGCATTGAGCGTACAATATTCGGGCATTGCAACCCATGCGAGAGTTTTTCAATGGTTGCACCCGCAATAATAGAAAGGATCAGTGCCGAGGGTTTAATTCTACCTGCCAGTTCAGGAAAAACAACTTTGAGATGTTGGGGTTTAACACATAGAACCACAACATCGGCATCTTCGACCGCCGCAATATTATCAGTCTGAGAGAGAATTCCATAGCGGTCCGACAGATCTCGCCCACGGTTGATTCGTGGCCCGGAGGCGGTCATCTGCTCTGGGGCCGCCACACCACATCGAATAATTCCCGCAATCATAGCTTCTGCCATAACTCCAGGGCCAATAAAAGTAATTCTTTGATGTACCGACAAAATATACCTCCAAAATAATACATCATGTGTAACTACTCCGCCTCTTTCTGTTCGAGGCGGAGCAGTTACCATCAAGCAAAATATTGTAGCGCCAAACGAATACGTTCTTCGACATCATCAGGCGCATCTTTTCGGATCATTTGAACTGAGGCTTGTGCCTCAACGATACTATATCCCAATGCCGTCAGCGCTTCAATCACCTGGCTATCCGTATCGGCGAGTGTACCCAGGCCTTCCAGATCATCAGCCGCCTCGATACGACCTTGCAAGTGAAGTAGGATGCGCTGGGCAGTTTTGGCGCCAACACCGGGAACACGCTGAAATATCGCAGCTTGCTCAGAAAATACGGCTCTCCGGATGGCTGGCGGATTAACGTTTGAGAGGGTCGTCAACGCCAAGCGAGGTCCAACCCCACTGACGCCCATCAAAAGCACGAAATATTGACGTTCCTCGGCGGAGGAGAATCCATACAAAGTGAGTGAATCTTCTCGCACAACAAGATGGGTATGAAATGACACGGTCTCGCCGGTCTTCAATCCAAAACGAAGCGAATCGGGAATATACACCCATACCCCAATGCCCCCCATTTCAATCACAACCCGATCTGTCTCGATATCAATGACACGACCACGGATAGTAGCGATCATAGAATACTCCCGTTTTCCAAAATTCTATACACCTTGTCCCAGCAAATTTGCCATTCGATAGCTATGAATATGGCAAACAGCGACAGCTAAAGCATCGGCGGCATCATCGGGGCGTGGAATATCATCCAGATTAAGTAACGCGCGTATCATCTGCTGCACCTGGTTCTTGTCTGCATTTCCATAGCCGACGACCGATTGCTTAATTTCAAGGGGGGTATATTCAGCAACCAGAATATTGGCTTCCGCCAATGCCAAAATGGCCACCCCTCTGCCCTGGCCGACGCTGATTGCGGTGCGAACATTCGTCTGGAAAAACAACTTCTCCACCGCGGCCTGATCCGGGCGATGGAGAAGTACAATATCTTTTAGCTGCCGATAAATCTCGAGCAATCGTTGAGGCATTGGCAGTTTCGAAGAAGTCAGCACCACCCCATAATCTACGGCTGTGAGCTGCCCGTCCGATTCTTCGCGAACTAACCCATATCCCGTTGTTGCTGTTCCGGGGTCAATCCCGAGAACCAGCATCAGTTCTTATCCTTCATATTGCTCCAAGGCTTCATCGGAAATACTCAAATTGGTATACACGTTTTGCACATCATCAAGGTCTTCAAGCCGCTCGATTACTTTCAATACTTGAACAGTTTCCGAAACGCTTAGTTCCATCTCCTGGTTCGGGATCATGCGCAAACCCGCCTCATCGAATTCGATCTTCGCCTTGGCGAGTTGATCGTTGATGGATTTAAAGGATGGGGTTGGCCCGGTGATTTCCACGACGCCATCATCCATCTGAACATCATCGGCGCCACCATTAAGCGCTAATTCAAAGATTTTATCTTCATCCTTCGCATCGGCTTGAAATGTAAAATATGCAACCTGAGTAAATTGCCAGGCCACCGAACCACCTTCCCCCAGACTTCCACCGCCGCTGCTGAGCACATGACGCAAATCAGCAACCGTTCGATTGCGATTATCCGTTGCGCATTCAATCATAAAGGCGACACCGTGCGGGCCATAACCTTCATAATACGCTTCTTCGTAGGCCGCCGCGCCCTTATCTTCCCCAGTGCCACGTTTGATAGCGCGCTCAATATTCTCTTTAGGCATATTGGACGATTTCGCCCGTGAAATCGTCAGCGCCAGGGCTGTATTCATATCCGGGTCGCCGCCACCCTTGCGAGCAGCTACAGCGATCTCGCGTGCCAGACGGGTGAAAATTGCGCCGCGCTTGGCATCTTCAGCCCCTTTTTTTCGTTTAATCGTTGACCATTTTGAATGTCCAGACATAATTTCACTCCTACGAGTTCATAACTGCTCAGGCAAAAAACCTTCGCAAGAGAATTCTCTATCCTTGTTCAAGGTTGGGTATCTATAATAATTTCTACTTTGTGCGAGTTCGCATTATACCATCGAAGCTCGTAATCTTATCAATTTCACCGGTCGGTTTTTCTGGAAAATCGCTATACTGATTGTCCACTAGCATAGGAATAAAACGTGCTCAATGCATCTCAACGCGAAGTTTATCAGAATAGCATTTTTTGACATGCTCATCTCTACAGAATCAGAATTGCCTCGCCATTGAAGCGGCTGTATTTGAGGTCGAGCAATGCCTGATTGGCATCCGAAAGTTGATAGTGCTGAACGGTTGATTGTATCGGGATTTCGACAGCCAAATTCAAGAATTCCAATCCATCACGATAGGTGGCATTGGCAACGCTGCGCAATGTGCGTTCACCATAGATCAGATCGTAGGGCATCTCGGGGATTGGCGACATGTGAATGGCATTGATCGCCAAGGTTCCTCCAGGACGCAATTTGGCCAGCATTTGCGGCACTAATTTTCCGGCAGGTGCAAATATCACCGCTCGATCCAACGGTTTCGGCGGAGTGTCTTCTACACCCCCTGCCCACGCCGCGCCTAATTCCAGCGCATGTTGGCGATGCTCCGACGAGCGCGTGAAGACGCAAACTTCACAATCCCAGTGGCGCGCGACCTGAATTGCCAGATGCGCGCTGGCGCCAAAACCCACCAGACCAACCCGTTCTCCGGGTTCAAGATCGGCTTTTCTGAGGGAGCGGTATCCGATAATGCCAGCGCATAAGAGCGGAGCCGCCTGTGCGCTGGATAAATCTTCGGGAATTGGCAAGGCGAATTGCGCTTCAACCAACATATGCTCCGCGTAGCCGCCATCCACATGAAAACCGGTAAACTGAGCATCGGGGCATAGATTCTCAAATCCGGATTGGCAAAATTGACACTCGCCACAAGCGCTATAGAACCAGGGAACGCCGACTCGCACACCCAGATCAGGACTGCTGACTCCTTCCCCAAGCTGATCGACGACCCCAACCACCTGATGTCCGGGAATGAGGGGCAAATGTGGTGGCTGGATGTCTCCCTCAACGGTGTGCAAATCGGTATGGCAAACACCACATACTTCAACGCGAATGCGAACTTGCCTGGCTTGCGGTATCGGGTCGGGTTTATCGACCAGTACGAGCGGTTTATTTTCTACATCCTGAAAATGGTTGAGTTGCATGGCTTTCATGGAATACTCTCCAAGATCAAACGAAATCACCCATCGCTGGAATTGCACAGCACTTGCCAAAGACTCGGTGGTACGATATAATCACGCCGCTATTACGGGATGTGGCGCAGCCCGGCCAGCGCGCGCCGTTCGGGTCGGCGAGGTCGTGGGTTCGAATCCCACCATCCCGACAAAAAAACGCCAGTGAATCATCACTGGCGTTTTTTTGTGTATAAAGGTTAAACATAGTATAGCTTAGGGGCAGGTAAATTCTTTCTCTTTGTGATAGCGGGCATACAAGGTGCCGTGATAGGTGCTACCGCAGCCATACATAGTATATGTGTAATACCCCATAGGAATGGTGTATTCTTTATCTTGATCAGCATTGAACTGGAATACAAATACACTCGGCCCTTCAAGGATCAAGAGCATATATCGCCCGGTGTCGTTTTGGAAGGTGACATTTACCAGGTTCAA
>CALCSH010000426.1 GCA_937893815.1 uncultured Anaerolineae bacterium
TATTCGATCTTATGATAAATCACCCCGTCTACAACTTCAACTTCGCCGATATTAAAATTGCGCTGAAAGTTGGTCTGATCATCCCAGGCATCCCACAGGTTGAATTCGATCGCCGAAAAGATGGAAAGATTTACCGCCTCCGAGCGCTGGTTGTGGAGCTTGAGCTGCCAGATTTCGATATTCTCACGCAAGGGAATAAAATAACGCGTCTCGACGGCAACCCCCTTCAAAGTCGAGCGGATGGTGGTATAGCCCATTCCGTGGCGGCATTCATAATCGTCGAGCTTCTTACGGGTTGGCTGCCAACTCGGTGACCAGAAAGAAGGCTGCGGGGCATCATCATCTCTCAGGTAGATGTAACGTCCGCCCACATCATAGGGGGCGTTGTTGTAACGGTAGCGGGTCAGCCGCCGAAGGCGTGCATCCTTATAGAAAGAATACCCCCCGGCGGTATTGGAGATCAACCCAAAATAAGACTCGCTGCCCAGATAATTGATCCAGGGTAAGGGGGTGTCAGGGCGCTCAATGACATATTCGCGCCGGATGTCGTCAAAATAGCCAAAACGCATCGTATGGATCCTCTAGGGGTATGCCGGTGGTTATGTTTAGGACTTACGCAACTCGATAAAAAATATCCTAAAAATAGGGGTATGTGGGGGCGAAGCCCCCACATACCCCTATTTTCAGGCATTCTCTTGTATAAGTGCGTAAGTCCTATGTTATAAAAGCAAATAGCGGTGTTTAGTTTACCATCCAAAATCTTGTACGTCGAAACACCAACAAGGTCACCATTATGATATTATCGCAATTGCCCAATATCCCCTGGGAAGAGAAACCCAAGTACTCAAACGATATTGTCTGGCGATACAGCGCCAACCCGATTATTCCTCGGAATTTGATTCCATCTTCCAATAGTATTTTTAATAGCGCCGTGGTTCCCTTTCGGGGCGAATTTGCGGGCGTGTTCCGCTGCGACAATAAAAAACGCACGATGAACCTGCAGCGCGGCTTTAGCAAGAACGGCATCGACTGGCAATTGGAAAATGACCCAATCGACTGGCTTTGCGATGATCCTGAGATTGGGCAATTCCAGTATCGCTACGACCCACGCGTTGTTTGGATCGAAGACCGCTTTTATGTCAGTTGGTGCAACGGTTATCACGGCCCCACAATTGGAATTGGCTACACCTTCGATTTTGAAGAATTCCATTTTCTTGAAAATGCTCTGCTACCTTTCAATCGCAATGGCGTACTCTTGCCGCGTAAAATCAATGGCAAGTATCTGATGCTCAGCCGTCCCAGCGATAACGGCCATACGCCTTTTGGCGATATTTATCTCAGCCAAAGTCCGGATATGATTCACTGGGGGCAGCACCGCTTTGTGATGGGTACCAAAGGCGGCTGGGAAAGGCAGATACTGTTACCGCTTTGGCATTCACCAAAATCAAAGACATGCTGACGTTTTTAAAATAAACGGTCAGCATGCTGGCTTCAAGAGTTCCATCCGAAGATGCAGTCATCCTTGATTTGGCAAAAAAACACCCCGCTCCGCCGGGGTGTTTTTTGTGACGTAATACCTGGTGCCTGAGATCAGGCTTTAAGGGTAAAACCAACACCGACCATGCCCGCCCCAGAATGAACGGCTAAACCGGCGGTCAGATCGGCAATCATAATTTCACCGGAATACGCTATTTTTTGTTGAAGCAACGCGGCAAATTCTTCGGCCTGTTCGTACGCGGCCACATGCACCACCCCCATGCGCTCAATTTCGCGTCCTTCCACAGCCGCAGCGGTTAACTCAACCACACGCGCCCAGGCTTTCTTGCGAGTACGCACTTTTTCAAGCATATCCAGCTTACCGTCTTGAATCGTCAAAATCGGCTTGATATTCAGCACATTCGCCATCCCCGCAGCGAGATGTCCCACTCGACCACTCATCGCCAGATATTTCAGGGTAGCTAATGCTGCGTAAAAACCGGAATCTTTCTCAAGGCGCATCGCACCGGCGACAATTTCATCCCGGCCAGCACCCGCACGGGCCAGTTCAGCAGCTTTGAGGACAATGAACCCCTGACCCAAACTCAAACTGCGCGAATCGACTACCGTGATGTTTTTTTCAGGGAGCATATCTTGCGCGGCGACTGCGGCTCCATAGGTAGCGCTGATCTCGCCGCTGACTGTAAAACATAGCACCTCGTCAGCGCCCGACTCAAAGGCAGCCTGATACGCTTCCAGAAACTGTCCCGGAGATGGCGCAGAAGTGGTGGGCAATTGTCCTTCGCGATCAATGCGCTCAAAAAGCTGCACATCATTAATCTCAATTTCAGTTTTGAATGATTCTTCACCAAAAAGAATATTGATGGGCACTTGTTGAATTTGAAATTGGGCAGCCAGTTCCAACGGAAGACTGCTATCGGTGTCCGTAATAATGGCGTACTTCGTCATAATTCCTCCAGATCAACGCTTGAATAAAAATGGCTCTTTGAGACTTTGCGTGGAGGTCCCCCAGATTTGGGGGTGTGGCGGGTGTTTCACACCCGCCACACCCCCAAATCTGGG
>CALCSH010000427.1 GCA_937893815.1 uncultured Anaerolineae bacterium
ACTCTTCAATAAAAATTGTGGGGCAATATTCCGGCAAACGGTCGATGGAGAGGTTGTTGTGCAACCAGGTTTCATCCCGGTCTTTAATATCTGCAATTTTGAAGAACTCCATTGTGACTCCAAAAGGTTACCAATAGATTTAGATGGCTCTGGCAAGGCCAGGGAGAATTGTATCGCAAAATCAATGGAGTGGAAAATGGGCGAAAAACCTGACATATGCCTGGATGTTATGCAAAAAATTCCAAAAAGCGCTTAACTTAAAGAGGAGTGTGTACTGTGCAAAGCACACCACACACTCCTTTTATTGAGATTTTTCACAATGTTCCAATGGATGTTTAAATTAAGCTTCCGTTGTTTCTTTTCTGAGGGATTTCAGGAGGGGCAAACCAGAGACCTGCGCGTATAGAATCAATCCGCAGCCTAGGACAATCAACCCCCAACCAGCTCCAGTAGTTGTAAACTTGAAAGCATCGCCGTAATTCACACCATTGATGGTGTGGGTAGGAGCCATTAAATATGGGATCGTCAGATTGAGTACGCCGACCACAATCATCGCCGCTCCCCCGGCGGTTTCTGAATCCTTCTGTTTGGCTTTGCTGAAATCTACTTTTTCCCAAACCCCGGGGATGCGGAAAAGCAGAAAGATGGCAAACGTCAATACGGTTGTATAGACCACTGCATCCACCGGCATGGACGAACCACGCAACGTCCGTGAGGTGACCATGTGGATGGTCCCAACCACCAATCCGGATACGAGGGCAATCACGCTGTAGCGGTAGGCGTTTGCACGACCCTTGATCAACAAAGTTACGGCACGGATACCCATAATGCCGATGGCAATCGTAACGATTACATAAATCAGATATAGCCATTTGAACGGGGCAATCCCAGCCATACTCTCATATTTTTCGGCACCCAACGCCACACAAGTGGTGCCTACGCCACCCAACACGGTGAATGCTGCCGTCAGGCTCATGAATAAAATGCCGATGAAACGTAAAAATTTTCTCATGGTAGATCCTCCTGATTATTGGATAGTATACTCTGCGTATTTAGTTCTATTACTTTCAAGACTCTACTACAAAAACCCTTCACCGCAGCGAACGCGGAGAGCGCAGAGTTTTAAAAGTGCGAAATCGGCAAAAAATCTCGGCGTTCTCTGCGCACTCTGCGGTGAAAATGTCTTTTTGCAGTGGAGTCTTTCAAGGTGCTCTTGGATAGACGCTCTGACGAGGATGAGGAAGCTTGATCTTTATCCCAGAGCGAGGCCCGCCACAAATGCGGCCGTCATCAAGAGCAGCAAACCCGGCAGCACTGTGAGAATAAAGTCTCGCGGGAAAATGGGTTTCCCGGCTTTGAGGAAAGAAAGCAACAACCCACCGATACCAATCAATCCGCCACCCACGCCAACCAAAGCGAAGCCGCCGCCGGTGACCCCGCTCAACGCCAGCGCAATAGGCAACACGAAGATGAGTATCCCCGAAATACCGTGAACAATCATCAATACGATGACAGCCGCTCTGCCGGGGGTTCTGAAGCGCGTAAAGCCGATCGCAAGAAGACCCACGATAGAAAAAATCAAATAGGCGATCGAAAATCCTGGGAAGAATCTGGCAACCAGCCCCAAAGAGAGGCTCAGGGGAATCAGCGTGGAAACAATGACAACGATCGGACTATCGAGGACATCAAACCCTAATATGATCAACAATAATCCCGCCACCAGCAGTACGCCAAAAGCAAGTGTGAAACTGGTTTGTGTCAGTGTGTTTGCCCCTTCGACACCAACAACTACCTGATAGGCTGCCATCAGACCGGTGATGAGCAATAAAATACGGTCAAGGATGGAAATTTTTTTCATAGTGTCTCCAATTGATTTTCTCAAGCCGTAGATGCCTACAGGTTGGTTAAGTATTCTAAAGCGTCACTAACAACATAGAACCTAGCATATACAAGGATGCATATTTGAACAGGCCAAAGTTAACTTGCTCGGATGGATTGACGATGGTGGCAATGGCAAGCACCAAAAGACCGCCGGAGAGTACCACCATCAGGCGCAGGTATCCCCAGGCCATGCCGATACCAAACGCTGCTCCTCCCATTGCTATGGCCGCGACAATGCTCGAGATGGCGATCACACTCCGAGTAAATGGGAAGCCGTAGGTAGAAGGAAATGTCGGAACGTTTGCGCGTTGATAATCGCTGTGATAGCGCATATTGAAAGTCATAATGTGAGTGGGAATCCAGAAGAGAATTGCCAGCATCAGGGCCAGGCCGATCCAATCAATGGCGCCAACGCCGAGTGCTCGCCCGGCGAGGATCGGCATTCCACCTGAAATACCACCCCAAACAATCGACCAGGCTGTTCTTCGTTTCAACCAAACGGTGTAGATCACAACATCAAAAAATAACCCGGCAAAGATAATCAAACCAAAAAGAATATCCATCGCAACAGCTATCCCAACGCCGAGCACTGACAAAGTCAACCCGACACCCAGCACTTCTTTGGGATCAAGCACGCCCGCGGGCAGCGGGCGCTTTTGTGTACGGGGCATCTGGGCATCGATATCGCGGTCGTACCACATGTTGAGTATGGTGCTGCCGCTGATGGCGAGAAATAAACTAATCCCCAAACCGATCATCGTAGGGATGGTTGTCACCGGGCAGCGTGCGCTCATATATCCGGCCAGACCAGTGGTAAGCAGCAGCGCGGTTTGCAAACTTTTGATGAGCGGCCAATACAGGCGGAGTTTGGCTTTCAATGTAATCATAGCGACTCTCTTGAGAAAGATGTCAGAGCAGTATAACAAAAAATTGTTTGGTGTGCAGGCATTTGGTGAATAGGGATCAGGTAATCAGATTGGTTTCCCTGATTGCCTGATCCCAGATTGTCCGTTTACTGCCCCTGCACACAGCGGAAGCCGACCCCGGGGCTGACATACATGGGGGTAGCGTTGTTGCTCACCCACAGGCGTAAATCCATATCATAGGTGTCTTTCGAGCCGCCGCGCAGGAAGCGGTAGTGCATGCCTTCGTAGACATCTCCCGTCCACTGCCAGACGTTGCCAGCCATATCGTAAAGGCCATAGGGCGAGGTCGAGTCGAGAGTCTGGTAGTCGCCGTATTTTTGGCCGTTGTAGAAGCCCACGGGTGAAGTGCGCGAGCCGTAGCTGCCCATATCTTCAAAGGGATCGCGGCTGGCGTAGAAGTTGGCATTTTCGCGGGCGATTTCTTCACCCCAGGGGAAGGGGCGCTCATCAGTGCCGCGGGCAGCTTTTTCCCACTCCATTTCGCTGGGCAGGCGGTAGCCGTAGTAGTCGCAATAGCCCCAGGCCCCAAACCAAGAGACCATTGTCATGGGGTGATTGGTGTAGTCGGGTTGCGCGCTGAAGGCGGAGCCGTCGAATTGAATGCGTTGGGATGGGTCATCAAGCGGGATGAAGGCCCAATCTCCGGCGGCAATCTCTTCTTCGTGTTTGACGCCGCGGAATTCGTCGCCGGGGTAGTAGCCCTGAATTTCGCCATCCACCACTTTAACGGAGCCATCCGCCAGAGCCGCGTTGAGAAAATCGGCGTATTGCGTCACGGTGACATCCGTGACCATGATTTCGTAGGCCGCGGTGGATGCGATGTCTTCATGTTGCCCGAAGTAAAACTCGCCCTCCGGGACTTGTGCCCAGGTGTTGGGGTCCACACCGGTCTCGAAGGTAGAGATGGGAGCATACAAATCTACGGGGGCGCAGGAGGCTAATAAAACGGCAACCAACCCTAGGGCCAGCACTGAGCGTCGCCGAAGTGTCAGAAAGACGTTTCTCATTTCAGCACCTCCTGTGAGAGTTCGTGATTGACTTCTTCTGTCCAGCGTCCTTTTGCTTTGAATAAATCCACCAGCCGCCAAACCAGCACGATTGCCAGTAACAACAACAGCATGGCAAGGCCAAAATCCATCAAATACATCAGCAGATTGACCAGCGGTTGTTGCACAGCCTCGCTGATGAAGAGCCGTTTCATCTCAAAAATGGTCACGGCGGCAAAGGCCAGGTCGGAAAGCACAATCAGGCTCCAACCATACCATTGGCGGATTTTGCCCTTCAGGTTGATCATATCGCCATAGTAGAGCAGAATGATGGTGGCGATGATGGCCGAGAGTACGTGCCAGTGACCGGTGAGTTCAATGCGCTCTTCGCGAGCGGGCCAGACGCGGAAGATTTCGTCGAGGCGGATCGCCATGAAGATGCCGATGCCGCTAGTGGTGAAGTTCATGAAGAGCATCTGCCAGGTGGGGCCGAATTTGAGCGGATCACGCAACAGGGCGCTGATTTTCTTGCCGAAGGTGGGTTTGGTTAGATTGGCTGTGCCTTCGCGCATCAGCTTGCCCCAACTCCAGATCAGCAAAAAGAGGGCTGCCAGCATCGAGGGGGTCGCGCCAACATAGATCACCATATGGGCGACCGGCTCCAACGGAGTGACCACGCCCCACACGCCCAGGTTGAGCACGATCGTGCCGAGGATCATCAGCGGCATGGCAATTTTGTGCCAGATGCCCTTGAAGTTCAGCCAGCGCCCGATGATGAGCGTAAGCATGATGCCGATCAGCGCCAGCATGATGTGCAGGTGGCCGATGATCGAATATTCCATGGTGGTTTTTTCGGGCAGACGGATGATATTCTCGGCCAGGAAGCTTTCGAAGCCGTTCCCGAAGAAAGAGCCGGGGATGGCTCCGAACAGGGCTGAAATCACCGTGGTGAGGGCCGTGGCAAAGAAGGCCACGCGCTCCAGGCTGAGTCCCTTTTTGGTGCGAGAATACTCACCCTCACCCCCGGCCCCTCTCCCTTCAGGGAGAGGGGAGAATTTGTATTCCTTATTCCAGGGCCATAGGGCGATTACCAGCAACACGCCCGCGAAGAAGATCAGCGATAGTCCGAAAATATACAGCCCGTGGAAAGCCCAATTGTGGCCGAAATAGGCGAAGCTCAGGCCGAAGATCATTGTGAGGATGTACCCCGCAGTGATGGTGGCGTTGATGGCGGTTTTGAAGAAGGGTTTCATCTTCAGAAGGCTGGTCACCATGTAGGTTTCGATGGCGACGATGGCCATGGCAATCGAGTGGTACAGAATGATGATGCGGCCTTCGCGTTCAGCCTGCAGCATATCCATGCCCAGGGCATTGACTACCACCTCGCGCACGCCGATCTCGGCCATTGGGCCGGAGAGCATCCCCCACACGGCTGTCACGATACCGACCATGGCAATCGCTACCAAGATCAGCCCTTTGGTGGAGCCGAAGAGATATTCGAGCCGTTTGGATAAAAATTGCATACGATACTACTCCTTACGAAGACAATCCACTTGCGCTGATAGTACTCGCTCTTTGAGCATTACCGCGCAAAGTTCCATGACACGGTACGAAGATAACACAGCGCGAGTGGATTGTCTTTATTAAAAGTCAATTTCTGCCGAACCCCGTTACCCGGCCTTGATATCTTTCATAAAGCCCCAGGTGAACGTTAGGGCCATCAGTAGCAAAAGCGGGGCCAGAATCATCAGCACAATTTGCGTACTAAAGAAAAGCAATTGAGAGCCAGACGTCAGGAAGGCCAGAGCAATCCCGCCAATGCCGATCAGCGCGCCGCCTACACCAACCCAGAAATACCCTTTGGGAGCTTTTCCATTTCGCTCGGCAAAAATCGGTCCCAAGAAAATAACCAGCCCAGCAACACCGTGGAATATCGGGACAGCCAGTTTTTTCAGGCTCATGCCGCCAATGCTGGTGACGGCGATTGTCAGAAAGCCAACCAGGGCAAACCAGGCAAAAGCTTTCTTCCAGGCAGGATAGAACTGATTGGCAATTCCCAGGGAAATTCCCAAAGGAATCAAACTGGCGATGGGCAAAATATACGGCGAAAGCGCCGTGCCGCCCATACCGAGAATGCCATAGCCCAGGAAAATCAGCAGCACCCCGGAGACGAATAAAACCGCAAAGCCCATCATATAATACAGATCATAAAGGGCTTTAACTTTGCTATAACGGCCCCAGAACCGCCAGATCAGATAGACAGCCGTCAGGCCGGTTAGCAAAAGAATCAAATTATCAAACGTGAACAAGTTCATTTTTTCTCCTTCACACAAGCTATTTTCAGGCGCGTTGCACCTGCCAATGGATATGTGAATTATGGCGCATTTCGAAGGTTCGTTCTGTGATGTGTATCACAGAACGAACCCATTACTGCAAAAACAAGAGGCTGTTTTTGCAGTTCCAACCAACGATAAATCACCAGGCGGAATTGTGTTGGTGTCGTCATCCTTTTTCCAATACTGTCTATGACTCCACTGAAAAAACTACCGTGCAGGTGTTCCCGCCGGAATATATGGG
>CALCSH010000428.1 GCA_937893815.1 uncultured Anaerolineae bacterium
CGGAACGCAAAATAATGAATTTATCCTTTACAGTTTATCTGGGCGCAATTTTATTTTCACTTGCCGCGTTGCATTTATACCCATCCATCGCCCTTTGGGATGCGCGCCTGTTTCTCGTTCTGCACCCCGCGTTGCGGCGCTGGGTTCAAGGCTTTCGAATTCTATGGCAACTGGGACGCACGCCCTTCACGATCCTGTGCTTGCTCGGCATGACCCTTTTCAACGTGCAAAACGGCATCCGGGCTGCCATCGTATTCGCGTTGATAGCCTCGCTGGAATGGGGAATCAAACGCTCACTGCAGCGCGCCCGCCCATTCAGCGTTCTGCCCAATGTGGAAATGGAACAACCGCGTCCGCCGCATGATGCATCCTTCCCCAGCGGAGATGCGATGCGCATTTGGTTTCTAGCGCTGGCACTTCCGGCGGTCTTGGGGTTGCCATTATTGATGGGGGCAGGTGCCTGCCTTTTGGCCCTAATCGTTAGCCTGGGGCGCGTGGCCCTGGGAGTCCATTACCCGCTGGATGTGCTCGCCGGAATCGGCCTGGGCACCCTCGGCGCAGGAGTATTACAATTCATTATTTAAACCGCGGAGCCAAAGTGAATCTCCGTTACGATTTCATTGCCCGCTACCAACTGACCACTATCCACTGGATACGGAGGCCGCTATGAGCAACCTTATCAATTCCATCCGAGAACTTTTCGTCCAAAAGCAACCCCTGCCTGTGGGCATATTCCACTATCAAACGCCGCCCGAGGCCGAAGCTCCCTACCGGCTGCACCTACGCCTGGAAGCCAGCGGCGAGGGCGTTCTGATTGTCAATGCCGCCACAGTGCTGCATCTCAATCAGACCGCTGCTGAATATGCCTATCATCTCGTACAAGAAAGTCCCGCCGACCTGGCCGCCCACGAGATCGCCCGCCGCTACCGTGTGCCCCTCAAACAGGCGCAGCAAGATTACGCCGATCTCAAAGAACGCCTGCTGACAATGATCGATATGCCCGATCTCGACCCGGTGACCTACCTCGACTTCAAGCGCCATGATCCTTATGGCGGCGAAATTTCTGCCCCCTACCGCCTGGATTGTGCGCTAACATACCGCTTACCCAAAGGCGTGAACCCCGAAGCAGCACCGAGCAAGCGCGTAGATCGCGAACTCACTACCGCCGAATGGCAAACGATCATCGATAAAGCCTGGCAAGCCGGAATTCCGCATATTGTTTTCACTGGCGGCGAACCTACCCTGCGCGACGATCTACCCGCTCTGATTGCGCATGCCGAAGCCAATGGCCAAGTCACCGGCCTGTTGAGCGACGGGCTACAGCTATCGAATGGCGAATATCTCCAATCACTGCTGCAAACTGGCCTCGATCATTTATTGATGGTGTTGCGTCCCGAAGATGAAGCGGCCTGGGCCGCGCTCGAAAAGATTCTCCCTGAAGATTTGCACACCACAGTGCACTTGAGTATCACCCCCGAAAATGCCACTGCGA
This sequence comes from uncultured Anaerolineae bacterium, assembly GCA_937893815.1. Taxonomy (GTDB): domain Bacteria; phylum Chloroflexota; class Anaerolineae; order Anaerolineales; family UBA11858; genus NIOZ-UU35. The sequence goes on from CALCSH010000428.1 coordinate 1,493, forward strand.
TCCCTGCCCTGCTGGAGCGTCTCGCCAGGATGGGGGCGAACGCTATTTCACTGAGCGAGTCCAGCGCAGATCTCGACGATGCTTTGCAATCAGCGAGCGAATTGGCCGCCGAGTTAGGTCTCTCGCTGGTGTGGGATGTACCCGTGCCGTATTCCGAGCGCAACCCTGTGGCCCTGGAAACCGATGAAGACACGCCACCCCAGGGAGCAGGCCGCGCCTGGCTCTATGTCGAACCGGATGGCGATGTACTCCCCGCCCAAGGCGTCAATCAGATTTTGGGCAATTTCCTCAAGGATGATTGGGAACATATATACCGTTAATAATTAGGGCTTACGCAACTCGATAAAAAATATCCCGAAAATAGGGGTGTGGGGGGGCTTCGCCC
>CALCSH010000429.1 GCA_937893815.1 uncultured Anaerolineae bacterium
GAATCCACGCCCGCCCCAGCGCCAGTAACGCAAGCCGTTGTGCCGCTTTCGTTGCTCATGGCACTATTTTAGTATAATGTGATCCAAGATAAATATTTGCGGGAATGAACGAAGTAATGAATGGTTACGACAACAAGGAGAACATCATGCATAACCTACAAGAACCGCAAACTGCTAACGATTTGGGATTGATGAGCGGATTCCCGCCATTATCTGATCAACGTGTTACTCACAAAAATCAGCTTTATGGTCCATATAATCGTTGGAGTTTCCAAAATGAATTAAAGTTAAACCGCACAGCAGATGTATGGCGCGGCAATGGGTCAGTTGCCAAATTTGACTATGACCAGTTTGAAATAAATCAGGTTACTTATCAAAATCGAGCAGGGGCACAATTCACTTTTAGTGATATGGTCGAAAATAGCTACACGGACGGTATCGTTGCATTGCATGAAGGGAAGATCATCTATGAAAAATATTTGAATGGGATGCAGGCGCACACGCTCCACGCCTGGGCATCAAGTAGCAAGTCGATGACCGGTACGCTTGCGGCATTATTCGCACACGAAGGTCTATTTGATCCCGATGCTATTGTCTCTACCTATCTGCCGGAGCTAAAGGATAGCGGTTTTGCTGATGCGACTATTCGCCAGGTGATGGATATGACAACTGCGGTATGGTTTTCTGATGACAATATTGATCCAGTCTCAGAGAATCTAAACTATAGCATAGCGTTAGGTTGGAAAGAAAAGCCTGCGGGATACTCTGGCCCGGAATCAGTGTACGAATTTTTGCCAACTATGAAAAAGATAGGCGAACATGGTTTGCGGTTTGCCTATCTTACACCAAATACCGATGTGCTCGCATGGATCATGAAACGTTTGCTAAATCAATCGTTATCCGAAATTATGCAGGAACATATCTGGTCGAAATTGGGAGTTGAGCGAGACGCCTTTTGGATTGTTGATCATTCGACTGCTGAAACATCTGGCTCTGGTTTACTCACCACATTACGCGATAAGGCTCGTTTTGGACAGATGCTATTGAAAAAAGGACAGTTCAATGGGCAACAAATCCTCCCTGCTGCAGTAGTTGAAGATATCGAAAAGGGTGGGGATAAGGATGCCTTTGCGCACGGGCCAGCGGCAAGCCCAATGAACCAGGGATATTCTTACCACCATCAGTGGTGGATGACACACAACGCGCACAGCGCCTACCATGGATTAGGTTATGGCGGACAGATGCTTTATATCGATCCTGCCGCACAACTCGTGATCGCCAAATTTAGTTCTTATCCCACACCTACACCAGCAGGAAATGAATTTTACAGCATGATGGCTGCTTTTCCAGCACTAGGGAAGGTGTTAGCAAAATAATTACTGGTACTTCTGAGCGAGCGGCACAACCCCGCGTGGTGCATGACCGGGCTGTCGCCCGAGGGTAAGCGGCGCGATTTTGGTAGAATGGTTACAGGCAAAGGTAGTTTCGGGGCAAATCCGCCCGGCAGCACACGCCCCCGTTAGTTGCCTATTTTTGAGCAAACGGGGTTTGGTGTGAAAAAAATATTCGTTTGGGCATTGTGTGAGTGAACGATGGATTTATCGGTTATACTGGGGGAAACAGTGTTTTTGAGTAGTTTGTTTGTGAGGTAACGATATGGAAATTCCCATGACAGCAATAGAAATGACGGGGATAGTTGATGAGCATAGTCAGTTAAAACTGGATGGTTTTCTGCCATTTTCGGGGCCTAAGCGCGTACGAGTTATTGTATTATCTCCGATGGATGATGAAATTGATGAAATCTCATGGTTGCAGGCAGCTTCACAAAATCCTGCTTTTGCATTTTTAGCAGACCCAGAAGAAGATATTTATTCGCTAGCAGATGGGAAGCCATTCAATGATGAAATATAAAGTGGTGCTTGTGCCATTTCCATTTGATGATTTGTCGAGTAGCAAAGTTCGTCCGGCGGTGTGTTTGACGGAGCCGATAGGCCAGTTTCGTCACGTTGTTTTGGCATTTATTACGAGCAAGATACCAGAAGAGTTATTGGAAACAGATATATTAATAGCAGCCAGTGATGATGATTTTGAGATTTCGGGTTTGCGGGTTTCGTCGGCTCTGCGATTGCATCGCATGATGACGGCAACCGTCAGTATTATTCAGCGAGAATTAGGGCAACTTTCTGTTGCCAAGCAAGAAGTATTAAAAAACAGATTGAAAATTTTATTTGGTGTATAGGGGAATGTTGGTTTTCTGGTTTGATTCGAAATTGTATGGCAACTAACCCCGCGTCAACCATGACCCGGCTTCCGCTGCGCTTCAGCCTGCTGGGTCTCGCGCTAAATCTTAAGGGTTTGCGGTGTGGTGACTGGTGAGTCGCCGGGCAGGTTACGCATTCGTTAGCAACCCAAAAGAGAAGGCCGCAAAATTTATAGAGCAATGTGTGGTGTT
>CALCSH010000430.1 GCA_937893815.1 uncultured Anaerolineae bacterium
CGAACCACCCCACCCGTCCCCGTTGCCGTGCCTTCTCCGAGGCCCACAGTCACGGTTGTGGTGTAGGCTGTATAGTCAAGCGTGTCGGTTCCGGCACCACCATCCAGCGTGCCGGTGACAGCAGCATTATCCGCAAATACAAACTGATCGGCGCCAGCCAGGCCAACAAGCGACTGGATGGACGTAAAGCTAAGTGCATTCGCTCCGGTACTGGCGCTCGTATACACACCGTGATCCATATCGCTTAATGCCCAGGTGCTATCCACTCCGAGGCCTGTTAGCGTATCATCTGCAGAACCGCCGAGTAAATTGTCAATATTTGTAAAGTCGCCAACGACCTGCGCCACGGAGCCAGCAAAACCGGTCAAGTTACCGCCATCAGTCAGGGTAAAGCTCAAGGCCGTAGTATAGGCTGAGAAATCCAATGTATCCGTGCCGCCCTGCCCGTCAATGGCCGTAGCCACACCATTGAATGTCACACCATCCGCAAAGACGAAGTTATCATCACCTGAGCCGCCGACCAGCTTTTCAATATTCCCGGCGCTGTAGGTCAACAGGTTCACGCTATCGCTGACCGTATTCGCCTCAACGGCAAAGGTCAGATTGACGGTAGCTGTCGAGAAGTCTACGGTATCCGTGCCTTTGTCTGTATCCTCCACAATAACGTCCGCCGTACCCCAATTATCGCCGAAGACAAAGCGGTCATCACCCGACCCGCCTAAAAGCATGTCATTTCCGCCGTTGCCGGTAATGACATTATCATCACTATTTCCAATCAGAATATCATCTGCGCTGCCGCCCAGGATATTCTGGATATTCAGAACGCCCGTCATGCTGGTGGCAAAGAAGGCAGAGACGCCCAGGGTGGCCTTTGATGAGAGATTAACGTTCACGGGGGTGGTGTACGGCGTATAATCCAGCGTATCGCCGCTGCCACCTTGCCCGTCTACGGCACCAGTTATAGATGCGCCATTATTGAAGATGAAATGATCGGTTCCACCACCGCCTCGCAGAATGACTTGGTTGCTCGCGCCAGTGACGGTAAAGGTATCGGGCTGCGTGCCGCCGTGCAGGTTCTCGAAGGATGAGAAGGTGGAGGTATGTGTGCCAACCGTGATGGAACTCGCCGGGCCAACCTGCCAATCGGCGGTCAAATTAGGCCCGTAGAGGTGGTCGGTCGCAATGGTGGCTGAACCGATGAAATTATCGATACTGGCAAAGCCGCCGCTGATCGCAGCCACTGTGCCATTGAAGCCATCCACACCAGCGATGCTGGCCAAGTTGAGCGTGCGTTGGGTGGTGTAGGCGGAGAGATCGAGCGTGTCGTTGCCCTGTGCGCCGTCCATGGAACCAGTGAAAGTATAGCCATCGGCAATCGTAAACTCGTCTGCCGCTGAACCACCGACCAGCGTCTCGAAGGATGAAAAGGTCAGCGTCTGCGTGTTAGCTGTAACTGTATGGGCCGTGGCAGACAGGTTCCAATTCTGGGCGAGATCCGCGCCAGTCAGACTGTCGGCACCGCTCGTACCCAGCAGTACGTCAATATTCGAGAAAGCAAAGCCGCTGGCTTCCGTACCATCAAAACCATCAATGCTGCCTGTGCCAGTCAGCGTGACCTGGCGTGCGGTGGTATAGCTAGAGAGATCGAGTGTATCTTCGCCGCCGCGGCCATTCAGTAACCCGGTGAAGGTAGTGTCATCGCCCAGATGGAAGGTATCCGGGCCATTGCCAGCGATCAGGTTCTCAGCATCAACGATGGTGAGTGTATTCACCTGAGTATAGGTGGTTGTCGCACCGAATTCCCATTCACCACCGCTATCGAGGCCGTATAGCTCATCATCGGTTGCCGATGAACCAATCACCTGGTTGATATTATTGAAAATGCCGCCAATGCTGGTTGCCGTGCCGCGGAAGCCATCCACCATGCCCTGGTCTGTGAGCGTGATGGTATGAGTGGTATCCAGGTCACTGAAATCGAGCGTGTCTTCGCCTGCGCCGCCAAAGAAGTTTTCGGCATTATGGCTGCCAATGGTCAGCCGGTTGGTGCCAGCCGTAACCAGAACACCTACCAGGCTGAAGGCAAAGGTCACAGAATCTGCCAAGAGCGAGAAATCAACCCGATCCAGGCCAGCACCGGCCAACTCGTTGACCAGATCAAGGCCCCAATCCAGCAAGAAGCGGAAAATGTCGTCCCCAGGGCCACCGCTCAGGATATTGTCGTTTGCATCACCGGTAATATCGTCGTTGCCTGAGCCGCCGGTCACATTTTCGATACCGGCAATGCCATCAACGCCAGTCGCCGCACCTGTAGAGAGATCAACCGTCACTCCGCTGTTCCAACCGGAGTAATCCAGTAGATCGGTACCGCCTGCACCGTTGAGTGTGCCAGCAAAGACGGCGTTATCGTCCATCACAAACGTATCCACGCCGCTGCCGCCGTTCAGGGTTTCAATGGCCGAGAAGGTCAGGACATTGGTGGCGGTGTACGCATAGGAAGCGCCCTTGATATTCCAGGTGCCGCTTTCCATACCAGTCAGCGAGTCTGTGAAGTTGGTACCAACGAGAATATCAATATTCGAGAAGTTCACACCCAGGCCGGTTACGGAAAGGTTGAAACCACCCAGGCTGCCCAAAGCGGTGAGTACAAAGTCACGGGCGCTGTCATAGCCAGCGAAGGTCAAGGTATCGTTGCCAGCCATGCCGTTGATGCTGCCAACAAAGTCGCTGCTGCCGGTGAAGACAAACATATCACTGCTGGCGTTGCCATTGAGATTCTCAAAGCCGGAGAAAGTAATCGTCTGGGTGTCGGCAGTGAGGGTATCGGTGTTGCCAAATTGCCAGGTATTATCAAGATTTGCACCAGTGAGCGTATCGCCAGCCTGCCCACTACCGATAAGTACATCTACATTGGCAAAGCCACCGCTAACAGCCGCTTCGTTACCATTGAAGCCATCCAGCGCGCTAGTTCCCGTCAACATAATTGTGCGAACGGATGTATAGGCGCTGTAATCCAGCGTATCGCTATCGCTGCCGCCATCAATCGCGCCCGTCAGAGTTCCGCCATCCGCGAAGATAAAGGTATCCAGGCCGCCGCCGCCATTTAGATCGCCGCTCAGCGCGCCAGAGATGAGGAAGGTATCGTTTCCACCGCCACCAGTGAGGGTTTCAACACCCAGATAGGTAACCCGGTTCGTAAGATACGTGACTTCATAACTCGCCAGATCAAAGGTGACCCCATTGATCGAAGGGGCGAAATCAATCGTGTCGATGCCGCCAATATCGGCAATCGTATCAACGCCCCAACCATCCTTGAAGCGGTAGGTATCATCGCCAGTGCCACCGCGCAGGATATTATTCTCACCACTGGATGTGATCGTATCATCCCCTGAACCGGTCAGAACAACTTCCAGGTTCAGGAAACGCACCTGACCACGACCACCACCCTGCCAGTCCGCAGTGCTGAGATCCACCGAAAGATTAACCGTAGCATTGCTCTCATCGAGAGTATCTATCCCCGTACCGCCGTCAATGGTTTCGTTGTCACCACCGTTGCCGCGCAGAATATTGGCCTGCTCATCGCCAATCAGGGTATCGCCAGCCGAGCCGCCAATGATATTCTGGATATTGAAGATACCGCTGGTGCCTGTTGCTATACGGGTCACGAGATTGACACTGACCGGGTTGGTATATGCCGAGTAATCAAGCGTGTTGACGCCACCCAGCGCTTCGATCACGCCCGAGCCGCCAGCCAACTGCACGCCGTCGCTGAAGATGAAGGTGTCGTTCTGCGGGGTACCAATCAGATAGGTCATATTGTTCCCGCTGTATGTGACCGTGCCACCCGTTCCAACAACATAGACACTACCGAGGGTGAAGGTAAGCTCCACATTGACCCGGCTGAAGTCCATTGTATTGGCACCGGCATAGTCGGTTAGCGTATCGTCCGCCCAATTGTCGAGGAAGATAAAGATGTCATCACCAGGGCCGCCGTCGAAGATATTATTGCTGGTGGAACTGGTGAACGCATCCCCGGAGGCCGAACCGCCGATAGCATTCTCGAAACCAATGGCCGCGCCAACGCTGGCCGGATTGGTATTATAAATATAGGTAGACTGTTCTGCAGGCAGGTTGACCGTTACGACGTCAGAAACGCGACTGTAATCAATCCAGTCCGAACCATTCTGACCATCCACATAGCCAACTTCGGGGCCAAGTGTGGTAAAGGTGATGGACGAATTCGGGTAGAATTCGAGCCGGTCATCGCCGGGGCCGCCGCGCAGGATGTGGTAAGTGCGATGCCCGATGATCTGGAAAGTATCCGCGCCGCCCATACCCTGCAAGACTTCGATGCCATCAAAGACCAATGGATTGGTGCTGATGTAGCGGTCGCTGCCGTCCAACTCCCAGGTGGCATCAGCGTCAATACCGGTCAGCGAATCGTCAGGCGCAGATGTTGAACCCGTGACAGCATCCATATTGGTGAAGCCGCCGTTGATATTCTCCACGGAGCCAGAGAAGCCATCTATTGAACCGTTCGCATCAAGAACGAAGTTGCGCGGGGTCGTGTAAG